>DASRBG010000248.1:0-7655 GCA_035653735.1 Gemmataceae bacterium | reverse complement strand
AGCCTCGACTATCAGTTCATCAAGAACCCCGGCTACAACGCCGATCGCGGCCCGGCCAACGTCTTCGCCGCCCGAGCGCACTGGCAATTCTAGCGTAAGGCCTGATCTCTTGCTTTTCACAGTGGACATTCCGTTTCCAGGTCGGTTTGTGATGCGCCCTTGGATGGCTTCGATAATGATGGCTTTTCCCCGTCGCCCCTTGAACGGACGACAGATTTCGCGTCAGGCCCAAGCGCACGCGACAAACTGGCCTGGATATTGCTGGGGCATGATATGAGAATCCTTGAAGATCATCATACGCGCGAGGACGACCGATGAGCGTCCGCCCTGTCCGCGGCCCCACGTCATTGCTCGGCTTGATTCCTGTCGGCTCGGCAGCCTTGTTTGCGGGCCTGATTCTTGCCAACGTCGCTGCCTGGTTGTGGGCGTTTGCGCTTTTTGCCGACCGACCGGCGGTCATGGGCACGGCCTTGCTCGCCTGGGTGTTCGGGCTGCGACATGCGGTGGATGCGGATCACATCGCGGCCATCGACAACGTCGTGCGCAAGCTGATGCATGACGGCGGCGCCCCGCGGGCCGCAGGCCTCTATTTTTCCCTCGGTCATTCCACGGTCGTCGTGGCCGGAACAATTCTGCTCGCATTTGCGGCGATACGGCTCAGTGATGGCGACAGCCTCGTGCGAACCGTCGGCAGCCTGATCGGAACCTCGGTTTCGGCCGGCTTTCTGCTCCTGATCGCGGCGGTCAATCTGGTCATTCTCGCCGGCCTCTGGCAGGCGTTCTGCGCTGTCCAAACGCGCGGCGCGCCGGAGCTTGCGAATGTCGAGGCCCTGTTGTCCGCCCGTGGCCTTTTGGCGCGGCTGCTGGGCCCGATGTTTCGCATGCTGACGAAGGATTGGCATTTGTATCCGCTCGGCCTGCTGTTCGGCCTCGGCTTCGACACGGCGACGGAAATCGGCTTGTTGAGCATTTCGGCCACGGAAGCCGCGCGCGGCATGCCGGTTTATCATGTGCTGTTGTTTCCAGCATTATTTACCGCGGCCATGGCGCTGGTCGACACCGCCGACAGCACGCTGATGGTCAGCGCCTACCGCTGGGCTTTCACCGATCCGCTGCGCAAGCTCTGGTACAACATCACGATCACCGGAGCCTCGGTAATCGTCGCCGCCTTCATCGGCGGCATCGAGGCGCTGGGCTTGGTCGGCCAGCGGCTCGGGCTCGCTGGTGGTCTGTGGGATGTCGTCGCCAGGCTCAACGATAGTCTCGCCGATTTCGGCTTCATTGTTGTCGGATTGTTCGTGCTGGCCTGGCTCGGCTCGCTTGTGATCTATCGCGTGAAGTTCTCTGATCGTTCCACGCGAGGTGCTGCCGGTCGCCGTGATCTGGTTGCCGTGACCGTGCCGATACAGCCGAGGCAGTCCGACCCGTCCGCTTGTCGATAGTGCCATTCTTGCAGCTTGCTGCAGTCGAGCTGGAGGAGCAAAACCGCCGGTTCCGTTTACGCGGCGCCAACCTGCCTATATCCGCAGTGACCTACGGGCGCGACCAAACGCCGGTGACGGGCTCGACCAGATCCAAGGGCTCTCGGTCGATTCGCCGCGCCCTCCTGTGTTGACCCTGGGGCCAACGCTGAGGCTGGCGCCAGGGTCATATCCGGATATCAAGGCTCACGCTGCCTTGATGTCGATCTTCTTCGCGGGCTGCTGCGCGTCCGCGGTCTTCGGCAATGTCACCTTGAGAATACCGTTCTTGAAGGTGGCTTCGATCTTGCCGGGATCGACGCCTTCCGGCAATCCGAAATACCGCTCGAAGGAGCCGTAGCGACGTTCGGAGAGATAGTAGTCCTTCTTTTTCTCCTCCGTCTCCTCTTTCTTCTCGCCTTTGATGGTGATCCCGCCATTGGCGACATTCACCTCAACGTTCTTCTCGTCCATTCCCGGCAGCTCGGCCGTAATTTCATAGGCCTTCTCTGTTTCGGTGACGTCGACAGCCGGATTGGCGGGGAATTTCCTTGGCCAGTTCCGCTCAAGCGCTGCGAATGAGCGGAAGGGCTTGCGCCAGAAATCATCGCCGAAGTCGTCGAACAGGCGATCGACTTCCTTCCTCAACGCCTCGAAGGGACGCCATACCTCTGGAGCGAGCGATGGCCCGCTGACCTGCTTCGTAGCGGGTAGTTTGGTTTCCGTTGCCATGATGAGTGCTCTTCTTAGGTTGGAGTGTCTTCCAGTTAGCAACGTGACGCGGCGACAGGTTGATTTCTCTCAAACAGCGGACGCATTCTTATCGGGCGTGAGAACCGCGACAATGATGGTGTAAGGGTCCCTTGATGGGTAAGCCTTGTGGACCGATCCAGGCCCCGGGTTGCCGATGAGCGGCGGAAGACGCCCTGCGGCTTCGATCAGCCTGCATTCGTCTCTGAGAGGTGTTGGCAGCTCAACCGGGAAAAGCGACGCTTGACGTGCATCAATCACGCGGAACCGGCTACGAGCGTGCTTTTCGGAAATGAGTTGATTTCGCTCAATCCTGACGCGAGACGGCGTGATCAATTCCGGTCGAATCTACGGTGGAGATGCAACATGCAAACGCCAGCTCAAGTCGAATTCGAGGGCGTGAATGCTTCAGCTGAGCTCCGGACGACCATTGATCAACATGTTACGGAGCTGGAGAAACGATTTGAAAGAGTGACTGTGGCCCGTATCGCGGTGAAAGGGCCGGGTGAGCATCACCGAACTGGAGGGCAGTATCACGTCAACATTCAGCTCGCTCTGCCTGATGGCCGTGAGGTTCATGTCGACCACACGCCGACCGAGGATGAACGCTACGCCAACCTCACATTTGCGATCGACGATGCATTCAAGCGCGCCCGCCGACAGCTGCAGGACCAGGCGCGGCTCATGCGCGGCGACGTCAAGCACCACGAGCAGCCGTAAACGGTCATGCGAATGACCGATGGCTCAGTGACATCAAGGCTACGGCTTTTTGCCCTGCAAGGGACGGCGGCATTGGGCGATGAGATCGCGAAGACTCTGGGCTGCAGGCTCGCCGCTGTTGAGGAACGAAATTTCGAGGACGGCGAACACAAGGTGAGGCCACTGGAGACGGTCGCCGGCTGCGACGTTTACATCGTGCACAGCCTGCATGGCGGACCGCAGGAGAGCCCGAACGACAAGCTCTGTCGGTTGCTCTTCCTTGTTGGAGCCTTGAAGGATGCCGGTGCTGCGCGCGTAACAGCGGTTACGCCGTATTTGTGTTATGCCCGTAAAGATCGCCGTACCAAGGCCAATGACCCGGTCACGATCCGTTATCTCGCGACCATGTTCGAGGCGGTGGGCGTTGATGCGGTGGTGACGCTCGAAGTTCACAACGACTCGGCTTTCGAAAATGCCTTTCGTTGTCCAACGATTGCCCTCAGTGCGGCGCCAATCTTGATCGGGAGAATCAAGGAGCTCGCGGCAGATCAGCCGGTCTCTGTGGTTTCGCCCGATCTCGGGGGCGGCAAGCGGGCGGACTTGCTGCGCGGAGCCTTGGAACTTGCACTGGGCCGTCCGGTCGGCAAGGGATTCGTCGAGAAGCATCGCAGTTCTGGTATTGTCTCGGGCGATCTGTTTGCCGGGGAGATCGCAAACACGCTCTGCGTGGTTGTTGACGATCTCATCAGCAGCGGAGGGACCTTGGTGCGGGCGGCAAAGGCTGCGCGCGTTCATGGTGCGAGAGCGGTAATTGCTTGCGTGGCCCACGGCCTGTTCATGCCGGGCGCCGAGACCGCGCTCGCCGATATCGCAATCGATCGCATTATTGCCACCGATTGCGTACCGCCGTTCAGGCTGCCGCCGGGGCCGGTTCGCGCCAAGCTTGAGATTGTTTCGGCCGCACCCCTGCTCGGAGAGACGATACGTCGGTTGCACTGCAACGAACCGTTGACCGACCTGCTCCTGTACCAGGCCTGATCCGTAAAAGCCTCAGGGCTGAACCTTGCCGGCCAGCAGCCGCTCAAGTTGAGCGGCGTCCTGTCTCGCGAGCGTGAGATATGCACGCGCCAGGCGCGGCCATTTTTCTGGCGTGCGCGGATGGGGATCCGCGAGATGGGCGATCGATAGCCGTGCGCGCAGCATGGCGCGGCCGATCCGATAGAACAGAAACAGGCCGGTCGCCGGATCGTCACGGAGCTTGATCGCAAGCTGTCGCCGGAGCGCCGGGCCGACCGACCATCCTCCGAGCCGTTCGCATTCCAGATGCAGAAATGCGAGCTCGTCCAACGCATCCGATGCTCGCAGGCGCGCATCGAATTCCAGGCAGTCGATGATGGGAAAGGGAGGACTTAGCCAGATATGTTCAGGCCGCAGATCGCCATGCCCGTCAAGCACAAAGCGGCGACGAACCCGCTCAGCCAGCACTTCGGGCCGTTGCCGCAGGAAGCAGTATTGGACATTGAAAATTCGCTCGACGGTGCCGCGGGGCAGATCGAATGCGGGGTCGAGTAGGGTACGCCGGTCGGCAAGAATGGATTCCTGCCGGGCGACTGCATAACTGTCCGGACTGATCGTGATCCGGAAAGCATGCGAGTAGAATTGGCTTAAGATGCCTCCCAAGCGATGAAGCTGGGCCTGCGAGATGTTGCGATCGCGGAGCGCCACTTCGAGCGTTTGGCCTTCATCGAGCCGGCGCATGATGACAAGCCAATCAACGATAGGCCCGCCTCCCCCAATTGCGTACCCGTTCGGCGTCGCGGTGAGGGGCACCACCCCAAGATAGATATCGGGCGCCAGCCGTCGGTTGAGCGTCACCTCGGCACGGCAGGCTGCAGCGCGGCGTTCAAGAGTGGAGAAATCAAGATATGGAAATCGGACCGGCTTCTTGAGCTTGTAAACGCGCTCGCCGGCCATGAACACCCAGGACATATGGGTTTCGCGGGTGACGATGGCTTCAGGTGCGGGGACGTAGCTGTCGGGGCGACCGAGAAAGCTTACCTTGCGCGCAAGAGCGATTGCGCTGTTTTCAGCGTCTTGGTCATCGACGTTCTGGGCTCCAGGTTCATCTTGCCGGTCGAGCATCCTAAAGCCTATGGCCAATCGAGGCGATCAGCAGCTTGATTCGGATCAACAATTGGGCACACGCGCCCTGTAATGTGGCTCTAATTCCTGGAGCCATCCGACATGCTGTTTGAAAACAGAACGGACGCGGGTCGGCGACTCGCCGAAGCGCTGCTCAGTTACAAGGGCCGACATCCGGTCGTTCTGGCATTGCCGCGCGGCGGCGTGCCGGTCGCTGCCGAAGTCGCGAGCGCCCTTGCTGCTCCACTTGACCTCTTGCTGGTTCGCAAGATCGGTCTGCCAATCCAGCCCGAGCTTGCGATGGGAGCCGTCGCGGAGGGCGAGAAGCCGATTGTCATTCGGAACAGCGACGTCATCGAAGTAGGCCGCATCGGCCCAAGGGAGTTCGACGCAGTCTGTAACGAGGAGTGTGCAGAGATCCAGCGGCGGCGCCAGCGCTATCTGGGCAATCGGGAGCGTGCCACAATCAAGGATCAGGTTGCCATTGTCATTGACGACGGGATTGCGACGGGCGCAACCACGCTCGCAGCCATCAGGGCTGTTCGCAGCCGAGAGCCGAAGGAATTGGTGCTTGCCGTTCCCGTCGCGCCGCTCGAAACGCTCAAGAAGCTGCAACCCGAAGTCGACGCGATTGTCTGCCTGGCTACACCGGAGGAGCTTGGTGCGATCGGCTACTTTTATCGCGACTTCCACCAGGTCAGGGATGAAGAGGTGATTGATATTTTGAGACGGTTTCCTGCAAACCGTCCGGCGAACATCGCCGTGGACGATTGATGGAAACCTCGTCGAATGCGCTGCCAAGGATTGCGATGTGGCTGCGAAAGAGCATCCCGTCTTGCTGTCACATGGAGCGATATCCGCCTGACGCCATAACGGCGTTGGACTTCTGATCTGTATCAAGGCCCGCCGGAGATCCGTCTTTAGCCTTTGTAAGGGAGGTGGAACGATGCCGGTTCAGAACGCCGAAATTGCAGAGATGTTCGACCAGACCGCCGAGCTTCTCGAGATCAAAGGCGATAATCCGTTCCGCTCTCGAGCCTATCGGAACGCCGCGCGGGTGATCGAGCGGCTCCCGAAGAGCATCACCAACCTGCTGAAGGCGGGCGAGGACCTGTCCGAGCTGCCGGGCATCGGCAAGGATCTGGCGAGCAAGATTGCGACAATCGTTGCTACGCATCATTTCGATGTGCTGGATCGTCTCAAGCACGAATTGCCTGGTGATCTCGGGGAGATCGCGGCGCTTCCCGGCCTTGGCCCGAAACGTGTCAGGCTGCTCTACGACAAGCTCGGCATCCGGTCGCTGGAGGACCTGCGGCGAGCCGTAAAATCCGGTCGGTTGAGGGAGCTGCGCGGGTTCGGTGCGAAGAGCGAGCAGAAGCTCGCGGCAGCTCTTGCCAGGCCTCAGGCCGAAAGACGTTTCAAGTTGTCCGAGGCGGAAGCGGAGGCCGAGGCGCTGGTAAGCTATCTACGCGCAGGTGCGACCGGTGGCGAGGTGGTCGTCGCGGGCAGCTATCGCCGCAGGCGCGACACCGTCGGCGATCTCGATGTGCTGATGGTGGCGCGCGACGGGAGTGCTGCGGGCGACAGGCTCGCCAAATACGACAACGTCGCCAGCATATCGGCCCATGGCCCGACCCGCACCGCAGTGGTCTTGAGATCCGGCATTCAGGTCGATTTGCGGGTCGTCCCCAAGGTCAGCTACGGTGCAGCGCTGATGTATTTCACGGGTTCCAAGGCCCACAACATCAGCCTCCGCGGGCTCGCGAGTGACCGCGGCTGGAAGCTCAACGAATATGGCCTGTTCGCCGGCAAGCGACGCATCGCCGGAGCGACCGAGGAAGAGATCTACCAGAAGCTCGGACTTGCGATGATCCCACCGGAAATGCGCGAGGATCGCGGCGAGATCGCACTGGCGCAAGCAGGGAAATTGCCCCAGCTTATCACGCTCACTGACATGCGTGGCGACCTGCACGTCCATTCCAACTGGAGCGACGGAACGGCCCCGATCGCCGAAATGGCGGCCGCGGCGAAAGCGAGGGGCTATACTTACATGGCCCTGACCGATCACAGCCAGCACGTGACGATTGCGCATGGACTGGACGCAGGTCGGCTGGCGCGTCAGCTGGACGAGATCGACCGATTGAACGACAAGCTCGACGGCTTCACGGTGCTGAAGGGCGCCGAGGTCGATATCTTAGCCGATGGCAAGCTTGATCTGCCCGACAAGATCCTGTCCCGCCTGGATCTCGTCGTTGCGTCCGTCCACTACAAATTCGATCTGTCGCGTAAGGCGCAGACCGAACGCATCGTTAACGCGATGGACAATCCTCATGTTTCGATCATCGGTCATCCGACTGGTCGGCTGATCGGCGAGCGCGAGGCCTACGAGGTCGACATGGAGGCCGTCATTGCTGCTGCCCGCGAGCACGGCTGTCATCTCGAGCTGAATGCCGATCCGGACCGGTTGGACCTGAACGACATCAACGCACACGCCGCCAAAGCGGCCGGCGTCAAGCTGGCGATCTCGACGGATGCGCATGCGACGGCCGGGTTTGCCAATATGCGCTTCGGAATCGATCAGGCCCGCCGCGGCTGGCTCGAGCC
>DASRBG010000247.1:0-31529 GCA_035653735.1 Gemmataceae bacterium | reverse complement strand
TCGGATGGACTCCAACTCTCGCGTAGCCCTTGGATCGAAACCGCCCTGCCCCTTCGCCGTCACCTCCAACGACGGCCGACCTGACACGCCCTCGAATAGCTCGCGGTAGGCCCGGTCAACCGTATGAATGGTAAGGCGAGTAGCAACAACCGTGGCCAAACCCAGGATGATACCGAGAAGAGTGAGGAGCATTCGGCCGGGCCGGCGCTGGATCTCGCGGAGGTTGTAGGTCCACAGGTTCATGGCGTTCCCCTGAACGGGGAGACATGTTCCAGCGCGTCGCTGGCGCAAGGCGCGACGAAAGCGATGGCGCTGAGCGGGCACGAGGGCGGAGCAACCGAACACTCCACACAGGGGATGTTCATAGAACGCACATCCGGGACGCTCCGCGTCCCGACATCTCGCTGATCAAGATCGAGTGCGGGCGGCCCAGAGAA
The DNA here is from genome assembly GCA_035653735.1 of Gemmataceae bacterium. Taxonomy (GTDB): domain Bacteria; phylum Planctomycetota; class Planctomycetia; order Gemmatales; family Gemmataceae; genus JAJPHU01. Next base: position 31,092 of record DASRBG010000247.1, on the reverse strand, counting down.
CGCGCGCCCGTCACGAAGGCAGACGATGCGATCCGCCATCGCGGCGTGGCTGGCGTCGTGCGTGACCATGAGCATCGTTTGACGGCGCTCCTCGACCAACTTTCGCAAGAGCGCCATGATGCGTTCGCCCTGAATGCTGTCCAGGTTCCCCGTCGGCTCATCGGCCAGGACAAGAAGCGGCTCGATAACCAGGGCGCGGGCGATGGCCACGCGCTGTTGCTCGCCGCCGGAAAGTTCGTGCGGCCGATGCTGCCGGCGCTGAGCCAGTCCCACGTTTCCGAGCATCTGAGCCGCCCGCTCGCCGGCTTCGTTGGCAGGGCAGCCGGCGATGGCCAAGGGCAGGGCGACGTTCTCCTGGGCCGTGAGCGTGTCCAGAAGCTGAAACGACTGAAAAATCAGGCCGATTTGCCGCCGTCGCAGCATCGCTCGCTCGTCTTCGCCAAGCTGCGCGAGATCCCTTCCGCCGATTCGGATGCTGCCGCCGGTCGGTTGATCCAGTCCGGCGAGCAAGTGGAGTAGGGAGCTTTTGCCCGAACCGGATGGCCCCATGACGGCGACGAATTCGCCGCTTCGGATTGTCATGTCCAAACCGCGCAGCGCTTCGACGCGGGTCGCTGCCGAACCGTAAACCTTCGTAAGCCCCGCCACGACCAGGACTGCATTGTCCGCTGCCGGCACCAGGCGATCTCCTGTTTCAGGATGCACGAAATAAAGGACAAAAAAGGACCGCAAAGGACACAAAGGACACAAAGAAAAACTAGTACTCTTCGTCCTCTTCTTTCTCTTGGCGTCCTTGCTGGTCCTTTATGTCATTTTTTGTATCGTGGTGTCTCTCTTTCACAGCGTTCCCGGCGGGAGGCGCATGTATTTGCCGTAGATGGTCGGATCGCCCCAGGTGCTTTGATCAAAGTGCATCTTGATCTGGTCATCGGCGCGGGGTTGGCCGGCGCTGTCCACTCCTGCGAACGACATGAGGAAACGTTCCTTCTTGCGTTCGGCGCCGTGGACTTTACCGCCGTTGCCCAGGTCGAAAAATGGCGCCCGCTGGCCGCCGCCGTCTACTACCACGCTATACAGATCCGAATACGAAACCATGTCGTAGGGGTGCGTTTTCGCCCCGGCCGGCACGCGCAAACGAGCGGCGCTGCCCAGGCCGAAGACCTTGTGCTCACCCGCTTTGAGAAACACCACCGGCCGGCGCGGCTGGTCGCGCGGCTCATCCACGATACCGGCCACCTCCCAATCGATGTCGTCCTTGAGCGTTTTGGCCACGCAATATTTCTTGTCTCGTTCCGGCACACCGAACATTTGCCGAGCCGCGTCTTCGATGTATCTTTCGACGAACACCTTGTGGAAGCAGCCGCAAGCGGCGATGGTTTCGTAAAAGAGCGGGGCGTTGTCGGCGTCGAGCGTAACGCGCACCACGCAGCTATCGATGTCCGCTTCTTCCACGTCAAAATTTTTCATGCGTGGATGGGCGGGATACCAGGCCGTGTAGGTGATCTGAGTATGGGGATGCCCTTCGATGGTCTGCTGCTTGAAGATGGCGTAAACCTTCGGCTCGCCAGCAACATAGGCTTTGAGCTTGCCCTTTTCGTCATAGCGAAGATGGGCCTCGCCGATCATGTCGTATTCGGGGGGGTAGGGGTGTTTGAGAGCCTGCGAATTGACGCGCTGCTGCACGAAGACGGGGGCGTAGTAGTCGGCCAGGATTTCCGGAGTCGCCGAGGCGAGTTGCTTGCGGCTCAAGACGGCACCATCCTTGCGCGGCGCGAAGACGATGCCATCGCCTCCCACGGCCTTGATGGGATCTTCAAGGGCGTCCTGGCCGAGCATCTTCCAGTGGGTCAGACGATTCGAGATGGCCTTGCAGCCCGCCATAGCCATCCCCAGGACCACAGGCAAGACAAGGACGAACAGTGGCGAAAGCGGGCAGGATGCCCGCGCTCCGCGATGACTTCGTAGCGACATGGCGCGACCCCTCCCTTCTTATGCCTTCTCGCTCGCCAGCAGACGGTCGAGCGCATCGACGAGTCCGTCCAGCTCCTCCGCCTCGACAATGAGCGGCGGCAGAAAAGTCAGCACATTGCGACCGGGTCCGGTCTTGCCGATCAGGTAGCCGGCATCCTTCAGGCGTTCGAGCACGGAATCCGTCAGGGCGGCCGCGGGGCTGCCGTCGGCTGCCCGCAGCTCCGCGCCGAGCATCAAGCCGCGGCCGCGAACGTCGGCGATGGCCGGATGGCGTTGTTGCAACTGCCGCAGTCTCTGGGCCAGATGCGCTCCCAGTTGCTCGCTGCGTTGTCCGAGCTGGTGCCGTTGGTGGAAACGCAGCGTGGCCAAGGCGGCACGGCATGACACGAGATTACCGCCGAACGTCGCGGCGCCCGGCCGAGTGTAGTGGGCGGCGACAGCATCGCTGGTCAGGTATGCGGCGATGGGGAAGCCGTTGCCCAGCGCCTTGGCCACGGTCACGATGTCCGGCACGACTTGCCAGTGCTCTGTAGCGAACCAACGCCCGGTGCGGTTCCACGCGGTCTGGACCTCGTCGGCGATGAGGAGCGTGCCGTATCGATCGCACAAGCGCCGCAGCTGAGGCCAATAATGGTCCGGGGGCACGATGATGCCGCCGTTGCCTTGAATCGGCTCGGCGATGACGGCGGCGATCGTCTTGCGTTCGAGCAATCGCTCGATGGCCGCGAGGCTACCGGGATGACTCGGCCCCGGCACGGCGTGCGCCGTCCGCAGCGGGTTCGGATCAGTTCGCCACATGTCCAGACCGGTGACACTCATGGCCCACTTGGTCCGTCCATGCAGCCCTCCGTGTAAATAGACGCATTCGCTGCGGCCGGTCGCTAGCGCGGCGAGCAGCAGCGCTCCCTCGTTGGCCTCGCTGCCGCTGGCGCAGAAGAAACTGCGGCGCAGCGGAGCTGGTGCGATCTCCGCGATAGCACGGGCAAGCTCCAGCATCGGCTCGGTCAGATAGATGGTTGTCGTGTGCTGCAATTGTCGCAATTGCTCGATGGCGGCGTCGAGGATTTCCGGATTGGAATGTCCGGCGCTGACGACAGTGACACCGCAATAGCAGTCGAGATAACGGCGCCCCTCGCTGTCGAACAGGTAAGCCCCCTCGCCGCGCACCATCACCGGCGGCCGCTGATAAAAGTGGTAGACGCAAGGGACAAGAAAGTCTCGCTTGACGGCCAGCAATCGCTCTGCGTGTTGCATGTTCTTCTCCTCCTCCGTAGGACGGTCTTCCTAGGCCGTCCGGACGGCCTAGGAAGACCGTCCTACAGTTGGCATGCTAGACGAGCCTCGAATGCGCTCTAGGCGGCTTGTGGCACGCGCTGCGGCGTGCCCTCGATGATGTCGATGTCTGGTACTCGATCGCACAATCCCAGGTCCGCCACCTGGCCCAACAGCGTGCGCAGGCCCTTGCGCACATCGGGGGGCATGCACACGGAATCCTCGTTGGCGAACATGGCGACGAATTGATTCGTGCATTGCCCTTCCGCGCCTCGGCCGAATCGGCAAACTCGGCCCAGCGTCTCGCGGGGATGCTCCAGTCCGTGCAGCAGACTGCGGCGGATCGCGGTGCAGATGCGCTGCATCGCCGGGATGCCCAGATCGCGGCGAATGACGTTGAGACCGACCGGCAGCGGCAGATCATTGCGCCGGCACCACTCGGCTCCCAGGTCCACGACGCGATGGAGTCCGAGCTGCGGATAATACAGCAGCTCCTCGTGAATCATCACGCCGGCCTCCAGCTCTCCGGCGGCAACCGCGTCGGCGATGCGATCGAAGGGCATCTCGATGGGCAACGCCTTGGGGCAAAAATGGCGGAGCAAAAACCAGCCGGTCGTCGGAATGCCGCCGACGCCGATGCGCAGACCGGCCAGGTCTTCCAGAGTCAACGGCTCGCGGCTCACAAGGACCGGCCCATAGCCGCGGCCGACACTCGTGCCCACGCTCAGGATCGCGTAGCGTTCGGCGATTTGTGGATAAACAACAGAGGAAATGGCAGTTACTTCATGGAACCCCTCGCCTGCCGCCCGATTCAGGATGCTCAGCGGTTGTCGATGAAACTCCAGTTCGTAGCCGGGCAGGGAAACCTGCCCGGTCTCCAGGGCGTCGTAGTAGAAGGCGTCATCGCTGTCGGGAGTATAGGCGATTCGCAGTCGTTTTCGGGGTTTCATAAGCGCCTCCTTGCGCCCTTCCGAGCCGCGACCGTTAGGGAGCGGTGGAATTCAATAAAGTCCCAGTTGCAGCCGGCTGGTCAACGGGACTGGCGGACGTGGATTGCGCAAACCGTCGGCGTCGCCTCCCAGGGCCAGGGCGGCCTCGCTCGGCGCGATGCGCTCCGCCTCATCGCGCTCCACAACACCCACCAATAGGCAGCTCTCATCCAAGCGATGGAATAGCACGCGCCCGTTTTGGCCGCGTTCGAGCCGGCGCGGCGGCCAAGCGCCGGTCCTCCCGGTCTCGCCATCGGTCCAATCCACGATCTCGAAGAGCACGCGCTGGGACAGGGGGAAGTAGTCGATATTCTGCCGCGGCGTGTCGGCGACTTCCATGACCACGCCGAACAAGGTGTTCCCATAGCCGGCCAGATGAACCGCGTTGGGATAGGCGTCTCGAAAACGATTGACCATCTCCGCGGTCAGGCTCATGCCGCCGTAGTGGACGCCGTGGATCGCCTCGCGCTGCCGGTCGGTCAAGCGCTCTGTCAACGCCGCCAGCGCCGGGGGCGTGATGAATAAGACGCCGATTTCTTCGCGCTCGATCACGTCCAGCGCCTGGCTCGTAACGTGATCGAGATAGCGCTGCCGGGCCAGCGATCCCTCGGCGAGCTTTTTTGCCCATCGCGGATCGAAATCGACGCTAAAAGGATCCATGCTGCCCGTCTGCCGGGCCAGCTCGCGCACCACCTTGCCGATAATGTGCGGGCCGGAAGGACCGACCCACAGCCACGGCTCGCCGCGGGGAAAGCCGGTTGCCAGAGCGACGCGCACAAAGGGCGCGACGAAGGCGTCTTGGAACTCGTCCTCACGATAAGCCGTGGCCAAGGGCGCGCCGCTGGTCCCGGCGGTTTCGCCGATCACGAAGCGCGGCCACTGGCGATGAAAGGCTCGCGGAATGAAGGCACGCAACGGGAACTGCCGCAGATCGGCCGGCGGAGTGGGGCCGAGCATCCACAGATCCTCGCAAGTCCGCACGCGGTCGCGGACCTCCCATCCCAGACGCTCTTGCCGCCGGAGCCAATATTCGCTGCCGTGCTGGGGGTGGAAGTGCAGGGCGAGTAGTTCTCGCAACCGCTCATCGCGATCGAGAGTCTCGCGCCGATCCGATCCCTCTTCCTGGTTCCCAAACTCTGTTTGGGAACCCTCTTCGCGAAACTCTGTTTCGCGTCCCGTCGTGGGCTGGAGGCGCGAAACGGAGTTTCGTGGACGGCGTTCCCAAACGGAGTTTGGGAACGCGGATGATGAGGAGGGCGAGGAAGACAACGAGGGATGAGGAGGCGCCGTCATATCGCGTGCTCCTGAAGGAAGGCGAACACGTTGTCCACCAGCCACGGCTCATGACCGCGGAAAAAATGATTGTCCAGGGGAGCGTGGATTAGCTCTTTTTCCGGCGGAAGGCCATCGAACCATTCTCGCAAGCGTTCGGGGTCGCCAGTGAAATCGTCTTCGGACACGATCACCAATAAGGGACATTTTACCTCGGTAAATCTGCTGTAGTCGTGCTTGCCGAGCGGTGGGGCGATCAGCACGATGGCGGCGGGAGGTTCCGGAAGGCATACGGACGGCAACAACGCGCAGCCGAAGCTATAGCCAATCAGAATCAGCGGTTTTCTGGGTCCGATAATGGGACGCAAGAAATCGGCGGCCCCTTGCACGTCGCGCCACAGCTCCATTTCGCCGGCGACGTGAGATGTTTGCCAGAACTCGGCCATGTGCCGGGCGACATCGACCGAGGGTCCCTCACTGCGGCCGACGCCGCGGTAGTTAAAACGCAAGGTCGCCAGGCCGCGCTCCGCCAAGCCGTCGCCCAGGCCGCGCACGACGTTGTTGTGCATGTTGCCGCCCAGGAGCGGATGCGAGCCCGCCAGCACGACGCCGCCCATTGGGTTGCACGCTCCTTCGTCGTAGGCCAGCTCTCCTTCCAGGAGGTGCGGCCCAGCACGGAACCGGATTCCTTCCACGAAGGTGCTTCTAAAATTCGACACCGGCATGTGCGGCCTCCATCCTTGGCGTGGGGCGATCCGAGGATTCCGCGAGGAAATGTTCGATGAAAAAGGCCAGTTTGAGCGCCTTTTCCATATCGCCGTCGATTTCAATCTGGCCATCGAAAAAGGCCCGTTGCGGCGATTGCCGGCCTTGAAGCAGGGCCTCGAAAATCGACGAGTCCATGCGATAGGTCACGACGGCGGCGGCATCGAGACCGCGCCGCACGTTCAGCATGCCGTCGGCCCAGCAGCACGACCATGTGCCTCCACCCTCGCCGCGAATGTCCAAAACGAACAGTAGTCCGTGCGGCAGCGCGCTCGCGATTGGGGAATGACGCACTTTCTCCGGCAAAACGTGCTCCAGGTGATGAGCAAGGTCGAATGCCTGCGGGAGCTTGCCGCGTCGCTCGCGCCCCCAATTGTCGTCCTGGGCAAAGCGCAGCAGGCGGATCACTAGCTCGCGATCAAAGGGAGGCGGCGGTACGTTGGGCAAGGCTTGGCGCATGTTCCGGCAATCGAAAACCAGATCGTTGTCGAGATAAGACCAGTAATCCTGAAACTGCTCCAGGACCAGTTTTTCCAGAGAAGTCGGATTGGCCAATCCGTCGCGTCCGGTCCACTGGATGCCCTCGATCCGCAGCAAGTCCTCGATGATTTCCTTGATCTCTTGCAGCCGAACAGCCTGCCACGCGGCGAGGTGGAAAGTACGGCCATGCCATTGCGGAAGATTCAGAAGCGACAGGATCGCTCGTGAAACCCAATCCACGGGGACAAGGTTTTGGGTTTCGTTTCCTGTCAACGGCAATCGTATCGGCAATCGCTGCCGGCGCGGTTTGTGATTCTCTTGGTGGGCCTGGATATGAGGGGACGAGAGCCGCACGGCCAATTCAAGAAATCGGTAGAAGTGGTGGTACGTGCTGGTGTAGCCAGTGCGGCTGTCGCCGACGATGACCGAGGGTCGGTAAATGGTGGTGCGAAGGCCGTGGAAGCGACGGACGAGTTGCTCGGCCGCGAATTTGCTCTGCTCATAAGCGTTGCGGGAGCCTTTGCCGCAATCCAATTCGTCCTCGTGAACGATGCCGCGACGATCGCCGCAGATGAACGCGGTGGAGAGATGGTGCAGCTCGGCCAGCCCCAGCGACCGGCACAGCTCCAAGAGCCGGCGCGTGCCATGAATATTCGTCTCCCACGGCTCGCCGTCCGGTGTGGGATGGTACGAGACGTAGGCGGCGGAATGAATGACGGCTCGGGTGTGCCGTGCCAACCAGCTCCGTTCGGCTATACCCAAGCCAAGTCCCGCCGCGTTCAGATCGCCCTGGAGCAAAGTCGGTCGAGGCAGCTTGCGGTTCAGCGATTCCTCGCCGAACGCGAGGAGCTGGGCAAGTCGTTCCTCTGCCCTTTCCGTAGGCGATTCGCGAATCAGCACGGAGACGGAGCGGCCAGAGTACAGCAGGTCGCGCAGGAGATACCGTCCCAGCAAACCCGTGGCCCCCGTAAGCAAGATGCCTTGTCGCAAGCTCATCTCAATCTCGCTCCGTCGATTCAGGGTCTGTTCCAGCTGAGCCGCGACCGTCAGGGAGCGGTTTTTCGAGCCATTTCGCCACCGCTTCCTAACGGTCGCGGCTCAGCACTCTCTTAGGGGCTATTCCGCCATCAACTTGGCGATGTCTGCCCCGATTGCGCCAACCGCCGCTTCGGTCAAATCGCCGTTCTTGAACGCATGATTGGCTTTGACGGTGAAGTGATGGTACAGCAAGACGGTAACGTCCGCGGCGGGCGAAAGGCGATACTTCTCCGGACCACCGGCCTTGTACAGAGTGACAACCGTGTTCTGGATGCCTTCCTTCTGAGCCATGGCCTGAAGCTGCCGGCCGATTCCGTCGGCGTCGCTGCAAAAAACGACGTAACTGCCGAGTCCCTTGTCCCGATTCATCGCGGTGGCGCGATCAATCGTTTTGACAAGCTGGACCACTGCCGGGGTGACTTCCTTGGCAAAGACGACCGCGACGGGACGAGAGCCGTTTTTGCAATACTGGCAAAATTTCTGGCCGGCGTTGGGGCCGGTGATATTCAGGGGAGCGAAGGCGCCGGGAACCTTGTCGCCGACCTGCGGTCCGGATTGTATGGGATCGGCTTGCAGCGCCCTGGGGAAAGCCAATGCCGCGGTGAGGGCAATCAGCGTGACGGCAACGATTTTCTGCATACCAATTACCTCCTTGTAACAACAACTGTCCCGGAAAAACATCTTGCCGAGAGCCTCATCCCTCGAAGCGCGTCAAAATGGCCCGGAGCCGGCAATTTAGGCGAATCGCAAGAGCACCATCCGCCTCACTACGCAAAGCGGGCTTTATCTAATCGCAACAGCGAGGCAAAAGCGGGCGCGGAATTCTGCAAAACATGTCCGAGCCGCGCACGCAGCGCAGCGGAGTAAGCGGTTTCTTGGGGCGGCCGCTTACTCCGCTCCGCTGCGTGCGCGGCTCGGACAAGCAAACTGTTTGCCCATAGCTGAACCATTGCCTCGTTATATTCAATCGGATATAACGATCATTCATCGTCTGGTTCCGGGCTACGAACCCGTCGCGGTGGAGGCACGAAAGCCAAACCGATGGAGCCAACGATGTGCGGACGGGGAGATGAGAAAGGCGAGCAGAGCGCGGGCCGGGGGCGATTGCCGGCCGCGCCGCGTGAGGGCGGCGGTATAGCGAATGGCGGGCTGCGCCGAGCGAGTTGTGAAAAGGATGCGGGAATGCTTGGTGGAACTGGCATCGCTGCGATAGACCAGGCCGACATCCGCCTGGCCGGACTCGACGGCGGCCAGAACCACGCGCGGATTATCGAGGAACAGCGCACGCTGGCGAATGGCCTCCCACAGTCCGAGCGGCTCCAGATAAGCGCGCGTGTAATGGCCAAGCGGACACGAGGGATCAGCCAGGGCGACGCTGCGCACCGCCGTTTGCAACAGAGCGCGTGCTCCGCCCACCTTCGTGATGCGGGGCGAGGACGTGATGGCGGCCAAACGGTTGGCGCCCAGGATGACGCGGCTTTCGGGAGCGAGAACGCCAGCGGCTTCCAGGCGGTCGAGCGGGCCGTCAGCGGCGCTGAGGAAGAGATCGACGTGAACGCCATTAAGGACTTGATCGGCCAATTCGTCGGAAGCGCCGCAAATGGTTCGCACCGAAGCGGACGGGTGATGAGCGGCGAAGTCGGCGAGCAGACAGTTCAAGACGCTTTCCAGGCTGGCTGCGGCCGCGACGTGGATGATGGAGGGCTGATCCGAGGGCGACCCGAGCAGTGGAGAACTGGCCGCCTGCTGAACGCGCGATTGCAAGGCGTGATACATGCGGATCGCTTGATAAGCTCGGTCGGTCAGGATCGCGCCGCCGCCGTCTCGTCCTCCCGTTTGCCGACGGACCAGTTCTTCGCCGGCCGCCCGGTTGATGCTTTCGACCAGCAGCCAGGCCCGGCGGTAGGACATGTTCAGCTTCCGTGCCGCGGCGCTGATGCTGTGACAGTGATCGATCGCCTCCAGCAGTTCCAGCCGCCCCGGACCCAGGATCGCCTCTCCACACCGCTCCACCCACAAGCGGACGCCGACTGTCCAGTCGTTCATCCACTCCGGCCCCTCAGTGTTCATCGCCTGTTTCCTTTTTCGCCAGGAGGTCCCATGCCCGCAACCTCATCGGTGCGATGCCGCACCGCCTTCACGTTGATCGAATTGCTAGTGGTCATCGCCATCATCGCCATCTTGATCGGCCTGTTGCTGCCGGCGGTACAAAAAGTCCGCGAGGCCGCCAATCGCATGCAATGTTCCAACAATCTCCATCAGATCGGCATCGCTTGCCACATGTACAATGATACGCTCGGCGTCTTGCCGCGTTACCGTCTTTGTCCGGCGCCCTGGCAGGGAGGCAACGATATTAACTGCGAAACCTTGACCTCGCCGACTAAGTACACCGGGCCGAACGAGGTTTGGTGGGCGCCCTATGACAACCGCGTGTCACCGGAGGATATGCCGTTGCCGGATTTCGATCCCACGACCTCGCTTCTCTGGAAGTTCGTCGAGGGCAACCGGAAGGTGTTTAATTGTCCCAATGGACTCGATCCAGCCACCGGCAAGTTCTTCCAGATCAGCTACGGCATGAATTACGTTACCGGCGGTCCCAACGGCCGGCCGCTTATTCACCTTATCAACGGCAACGGCAGCTCGAACATCCTGATCGTCTGGGACCACGGCAGAACGCCGGGCTGCGCCAACTCCAAGATCGCGGCGCCGCGCGGGCCGTGGCAGCCGTTCAACGATCCCACCGATACCGTCCACTATCCGCAGCGCCGCCATACCAACGTCTTCAACGCGCTCTATTGCGATGGCCACGTCGTCGCCATCTCGCAGAGCGATTTGCAGTTGCCGTTGTTCTACGCCGATTGATCCCGCCGTCCGTGTACAATAGGTGGTTGGGTGGTTAGGTGGTTGGGTGGTTAGGTGGTTGGCGTCAATTGTTCGCCTATCTAACAACCCAACCACCTAACCACCTAACCACCCGACCACCTATGTGGGAGGACGCATGGGCTATCGCAATCTGCGCGATTGTATCGCCGATCTGGAGCGGACGAGGCAGCTCATTCGCATCGAGCAGGAGATCGATCCGGACCTGGAGATGGCCGAGATCCATCGGCGCGTCTATGAAGTCGGCGGGCCGGCGCTGTTGTTCCCGCGGGTCAAGGGTTGCTCCTTCCCGATGGTGAGCAACTTGTTCGGTACGCCCGAGCGCATTCGCTACCTGTTCCGCGATACTCTGCGGGCCGTGCGGCATCTTGTCGAGCTGAAAATCGATCCCAGCACCTTTTGGAAGAATCCCTGGCGCTATCGCGATGTGCCTGGTGCGCTGCTGCACACGATGCCCAAGCATGTCAAGAACGGGCCGATTCTCGCGCATCAGACGACAATCCGCGAGTTGCCGCAATTGCGATGCTGGCCGCTGGACGGCGGCGCTTTTGTCACGCTGCCGCAGGTATACACGGAAGACGTGGGCCGCCCCGGCTGGCGGCACTCCAATCTCGGCATGTATCGCGTGCAGCTCTCCGGCAATCGGTATGAGCCGGATCGAGAAGTGGGGCTGCATTATCAGATCCATCGCGGCATCGGAGTGCATCACGCCGCGGCGCTGCGGCGGCGCGTGCCGCTGCGCGTCAACGTCATCATCGGCGGCCCGCCGGCGCTGGCGCTGGCGGCCGTCATGCCGTTGCCGGAGGGGCTGCCGGAGCTGGCCTTCGCCGGCGCCCTAGGGGGCCGGCGCATTTCGCTCGTCGCGCCTCTTGAGGCGAACGGCCGGCGTCAGCCGGCTGGTAGTAGTCTCGACCAGCCGGCTGGTAGTAGTCTCGACCAGCCGGCTGACGCCGGCCGTTCGCCTTTGCCCATTCCGGCCGAGGCCGATTTCTGCATAGTCGGCACAGTCGATCCGCAACGGCTGTTGCCGGAAGGACCCTTCGGCGATCATCTCGGTTATTACAGTCTGGTTCACGATTTTCCCGTGCTGCGCGTGGAGCGCGTTTATCATCGTCCGGGCGCGATTTGGCCATTCACGGTCGTTGGCCGGCCGCCGCAGGAAGATACCTGTTTCGGCGATCTCATTCACGAATTGACCGGCCCCATCATTCCAAGCGTGGTGCCGGGCGTACACGCCGTCCACGCGGTCGATGCGGCCGGCGTTCATCCGTTGCTCCTGGCCATCGGCAGCGAACGGTATGTGCCCTATGCGCAGGAGCGCCGGCCACAAGAATTGCTGACCTGCGCCAACGCTATCCTAGGACAGGGGCAGCTATCGCTGGCCAAGTATCTGCTGATCGTCGCGCGAGAAGACGATCCGGAATTGGACATTCACGACATTGCCGGGTTCTTCCGGCATTTGCTGGAGCGCGTGGACTGGAGCACCGACCTGCATTTCCAGACGCGGACGACGATCGACACGCTGGACTATTCGGGCAGCGGCTTCAATGAGGGATCGAAAGTGGTCATCGCCGCGGCGGGCCGCAAACGCCGCGGCCTGGGCGTTGAGGTGCCGGAGAAATTGGTTCTGCCGGAGGGATTCCGCGAGCCGGCGGTGTGCCTGCCGGGCGTCCTAGCCGTTGAAGCGCCCAAGTATCCGGGACCGACCGGTGAGACACCGGTGGATGTGGCGAAGCTCTGCCGGGCATTGGAATCGGCGAGCGGGGTCGCGTTAGCGCCCCGAGAGACGAGCACTCGGGGCGCTAACGCGACCCCGCTCGCCGATTTCCCGCTGATGGTGCTGGTGGATGATAGCGACTTCACGGCCCAATCGCTTAAGAACTGGTTATGGGTGGCATTCACGCGCTCGAACCCAGCGGCGGATATCCACGGCGTCGGGGCATTCACGCACCAGAAGCATTGGGGCTGCACCGGATCTCTGGTGATCGATGCTCGCATCAAGCCGCATCACGCGCCGCCGCTGGAGGAAGACCCGGCCATCACGCGGCGCGTCGAAGCGCTGGGCGCGCCCGGAGGGCCGTTGTATCGCATCATCTGACTGGACTTGACCGGCGAGCGAGACAAACGTATCTCCTTTCGTTCCTGGGCGGAGCCTGGGAACGAGGCCCGAGGAGCAAGAGCATGAAGCGGACGACAAGGCCGCGCTGGGTGTCGCGATGCCTGCTCTTGTTGATTGCCTGGTCAGCTCACCCGGCCCTGGCTCAACAGCTGCCCCTCGGCGCCGATACCGTCTTGCCGCCGCCGCGCGGCGAGGAGCCGGTTCCGCCGCCGGCGCTGACACAGCCGGCCGCCGCTCCGAATCCCGGACCTTTCGCGCCTCCGCCTGCCGCTTCTGATAGCCCTTGGGTATTCCTCACCGATTGGCCGGCTTGGCCGGAGAATTTCTTTGCCGATTTCGAGATCGATATTTTGAAGCCGCACCTCAAGGCGGCCCTGGTCGGCCCCGTGAGCTTGAGCAACGGCGTTCAAGCCAGTGTGCATCCGCCCACGGCCCAACTAAATTGGACGGCCGCGCCGCGGTTTGAGGCCGGGTGGTTTCTTCCGGGCAACGTTGGCTACTTCGCCTTCAGCTATCGCGGCTTTGCCGATGATGGCCGGCAAGATGTCACCGCTCTGGACGGCACGCCGTTCGCTCTGCGGTCGCGCCTGGACGTGAACCAGATCGCGTTTGATTGGGGTACGGTGCCGTACTCGTTCGCGCCGCGCTGGTTCGTGAGCGGCCGGCTTGGCATGGCGGCGGCAAACGTGTTCTTCGACAACCAGGCGAACAGCGCCCGGCAGGGGCTTGATGCCAGCAACGATTACTACGGCGCAGGACCGCACCTGCGCGGGGATGTTTGGCGCGAGTTCAATCTCTTGCCGGGACTGGCGCTGTTCATACAGCCCGATCTGATGGTCCTGGTCGGCCGGATTCAGCAGCACTACCGCGAGAACGATACTGTGAACGGCTCAACGATCTCGGGATCGTACTTTGTGCGAAGGACGCAGACGGTGCCCGTGTTCACACTGCGAGCCGGCCTGTCGTACACGCCGCGGAGCTTGAGCCAATGGCGCTTCATGGTCGGCTATGAGTTCGAGGACTGGTGGAATGTCGGTCAGCTTCCGGGAGAACCTTCACGCGGCGAATTCTACACCAACGGCGTCTTCCTGCGCACGATGGTCAGCTTTTAGACTCGTAGGGCACGCTCCCAGCGTTCTCTCGTTCCCACGCTCCGCGTGGGAACGCACGTCCGGCCGCTCTGCGGCCCGAATCTCGCTACTAACGTGGGCACTGGACGCGACGCGGAGCGTCGCCAACATGCGTTCCCACGCGGAGCGTGGGAACGAGAGATAATCACGTTTGCATCGCTGATCGAGAATCGGCCTTTTTCCCGCGAGATTCTGGTTGCTCGCCGCGCGCGCGTAAGCTAGAGTTGGTCAACGGACTCCTAGTTTTTGGCTTCCCCCTCGACAGGTAGATTGTCATGCAACCAATTGTGTCCAACATGGCCGCCCTGGCGGTGGCGATGCTCTTTTACATCTGGCGCGCTCACCATCAAGCGCGGCTCCAACGCCAGCGCAAGCTGTGCGAGCGCGTGGCCTTTATGCTGTGGACCGTGGCCGAACAGGTCACCGGCAGCGATTCCGGTCTGTCGGCGGTGTGTCGCGGTTGACGAGTCAATGATTGTGACCTAGGTTTAGTCGCAGACATTCACGGATGACGAGGTCCATGCGAATCCGGCATCTCCCCGATTGCCTCGCGTCGGTCCCCCTTCCTTGACCTTTCCGCCTGAGTCGTTCTTTATCTTCCTCATCTTCCGGCGGCCAATCGGTAACCGCCGGCGATGTTCGCCCCCTCCCCCTTCCCTCTCTCCGAAAGGAGAGAGATAGGGGAAGGGAGCGACGGCATCCTCCACCGAGACAGGGGTCTCATTTCGCGTTCTACGCGGTGGGGCCTCTGTTTTTTTGCGCGCATTTCCCGAAGCAGATGATTGACCAATGCCCCCCGAAGCGGATACATTGTGAGAAGTAATCCCACCCCCACCCGCCCCTCACGAGGAGAGATCTCATGCGATCGATCAATCGCCGTGACTTCTTGCACGATTCCGCCATTCTGACCGCCCTTGCCGGGGCCGGGCTTGGCTCGGAGTCCCTGGCCGCCGAGACGAATGCCGCCAAGAAAAATCAGGTCAACGATCAGCTGCGCGTCGCTGTCGTCGGCGTCCACGGCCGCGGCAGGGAACACATCCACGGATTTGCCGGCAAGAACAACTGCATCGTGACCACCATCTGCGATGTGGATTCCGCCGTCATCGGCAAGGCCATGAAAGACGCGGAGACGCAGCAGAAAAAGATGCCTCGCTACGAGCAGGACATTCGCAAGGTCGTCGAAGACAAGGACATCGACATCATCTCGATCGCCACGCCCAACCACTGGCACGCCCTGGCCGCCATTTGGGCCATGCAAAACGGCAAAGATGTGTATGTCGAGAAGCCGGTCAGCCATAACGTCAGCGAAGGGCGGCGCATTGTCGAGGTCGCTCGCAAAACCAATCGCATTTGCCAGGCCGGCACGCAGAGCCGATCCAGCAAGGGCATGCGCGAAGCGATGGCATTCTTACATTCCGGCAAGCTGGGCAAGATCCGCCTGGCGCGCGGTCTGTGTTACAAGCTTCGCCCTTCCATCGGCAAGGTGGATGGGCCGCAGTCGCCGCCCAAGACAATGAATTACGACCTGTGGTGTGGTCCAGCCCCGCTTAAGCCGCCCCATCGCAAGACCCACTTTGGCACCGTTCATTATGATTGGCACTGGATCTGGGATTACGGCAACGGCGACCTCGGCAACCAGGGCATCCATGAGATGGATAAGGCCCGGTGGGGGCTGAACAAGCACGAACTCGCCACGGGCATCGTCAGCGTTGGCGGCCGGCTTGGGTACATCGATGACGGTGAAACTCCCAACACGATGATTTGCGTTTATGACTACGGCGATTGCGAGTTGATCTTCGAGGTGCGCGGCTGGCCGTCCAAATCGCCGTTCCCCGGCAAGAAAAGTCCCAAAGACAGCATTAAGCCAACCAATTTTGTCGGCAATATCTTTTATGGCAGCGAGGGCTTCATGGTCTGCCCCAGCTACAGTAACGCTGTCGCCTACAGCAACGACGGCGAGGTCATTAAGGAATTCAAGGGCGGTGATGACCACTTCGCCAACTTCGTCAAGGCCGTCCGCAGCCGCAAGGTCGAGGACCTCAACGCCGACATTCTCGAAGGCCATCTGTCCAGTGCGCTGTGCCACCTGGGCAACATTAGCTATCGCCTCGGCGACGAGCAGCCGTTCGGGCAGCAGCCGCAAGCGTTCGCCAAGGACAAGGACGCCGGCGAGACCTTCGAGCGCATG
This sequence comes from Gemmataceae bacterium, assembly GCA_035653735.1. Lineage (GTDB taxonomy): Bacteria > Planctomycetota > Planctomycetia > Gemmatales > Gemmataceae > JAJPHU01. The sequence goes on along the minus strand of DASRBG010000247.1, from coordinate 14,988 downwards.
GAGCAGCACCTCAAGGACAACAAGATTGACCTCGGAGCGATCAAATGCCGCATCGGCCGCAAGCTGGTCGTCGATCCGGCCCACGAGAATTTCCCGCACGACTCGGATGCCAACGCCATGCTGACGCGCGAGTATCGCAAGGGATTCGAGGTGCCGGCGAAGGTTTAAATCGTTCGACCCGTCCGCGGCGAGCGGCGAGCGGGGTCGCGTAAGCGCCCCGAGAACTTCCTCGGGGCGCTTACGCGACCCCCGCCCCTGTTGTGGCGGGGTCTCCGGACCCCGCCACGGTCCGCGACCGAAGGTCTCCGCTCATGCACAGCTTTGGAGACCTTCGGTCACAGCCGGTGGCCCGGTCCGGAGACCGGGCCACAACGAGGGAGGTGCCGGCGAAGGTTTAAATCTTTTGACCCGTCCGCGGCGAGCGGCGAGCGGGGTCGCGTAAGCGCCCCGAGAACTTCCTCGGGGCGCTTACGCGACCCCGCTCGCCGGCACCGCAGGATGGTAGGGGAATTCGTACTTTTTGCCGCTCTTCCGCAAACGGCATTCGCGGTGCGCGAAAACGCGCCGTTCGTCGCTTTTTTGCAAAGCGCCATTCCTGTTTCGCAGCCAATCCTTAATATACTGGAGACGAAACCGCCGGAGGTGGGGAGCGTCCGGCGCGTTGCAAGTGACTGATTCTCCAGGTGATCCATGAGTACCTCTCTCGGCGTTGTGCTGCTCGGCACCGGCAGCAGCTTGCCTGCACGCACCTTGCGCAACTGCGACTTCCCTCCCAGCCTCGATACCTCCGACGAATGGATTCGCTCGCGCACCGGCATCCTCGAACGGCGCATCGTCGCAGCCAACGAAACATCAGCGAGCCTCGGACTCGCCGCCGCTCGCCGCGCCCTGGAATGGTCGCAACTGGACCCTGCCGATCTGGACATGATTATCTGCGCCACGGTCACGCCCGAGATGCTGGTGCCCTCCAACGCTTGTCTCATTCAGGCCGGCTTGGGCTGCCGTCCGATCCCCGCCTTCGATATCAATGCCGCTTGCACCGGCTTCTTATATGGCTTGACTGTTGCCGCGCAGTTCATTCGCACCGGCTCCTGCCGGCACGTTCTCGTCGTCGGCACCGAGACCCTGAGCCGTGTTGCCGATTTCAGCGATCGCACCACCTGCGTGCTGTTCGGCGATGGTGCCGGCGCCGTTGTCGTGGGTGCCGCCGATGGACGCGGGCGCGGCCAGCATTGGTTCCGCCTTTACAGCGACGGCAGCCGTGGCGACTATATCCGGCTCAATGGAGCGCGCTTGCGCCGCCCGGCGTCCACGCCGGCCGAGCCGCGGGCAAGCGATGAATTCGACTATCTCCGCATGAACGGCCGCGAAGTGTTCAAGTTCGCCGTGCGTACCATCGTTGAACTGGTCGAAGAGAGCTTGGCCGAATGCGGGCTTACTCCCGCGGATATCGATTTGGTGATCCCACACCAGGTCAATCAGCGCATCATCGACGCCGCCTTCGCCGACCTGGATTTTCCCACAGACAAGCTGATGGTGAACCTGGATCGCTACGGCAACACCTCGGCGGCGTCGATTCCGATCGCGTTGGATGAGGCAATGCGCACCGGCCGCGCCGCGCCCGGCGATCGCGTACTGCTCATCGCGTTCGGTGGCGGCCTGACCTGGGCCGGCGGTGTGTGGACGATTTGAAATAAATCCGAAATCCGAAATTCGAAATCCGAAAGAAATTCCAAGTCCCAAAAATGCCAAATCCGAAACGAAGCACGTTGATCGCCTTCGTTTCGGATTTGGGAGTTTCTATCCTTGTGGTTTACTTGGGATTTCGAACTTCGGATTTCGTATTTTTTGCCCGTTCGTCGAACTTCAGCGCTTCGTCGGTGCTGATGAGGCCGTCGCCGTCCGTGTCGAGTTTGCGGAAGTCTTCGTCGCTGCCGAGGAACTCGCGCGGCGAAATATCGCCGTCCTGATTGCGGTCCATTTTCTGGAACCACGTCGGCGGACCTTTCAGCCGGACGGCGGCGGTTGTCCGCGCGGGCCGGCCGGGCAAGACCCGGACACGCCGCTGTGCCTGACCGACCGATACATCTAGCCGGCGCGGGATTTCCTGCCGCGACAGGCCGCTGGCGTTCTTGGCCAACGGCTGCATCCGCGACCAGGCCGTCCGTAGCTCGCGCAGAGACAGGCGGGTGTCGTTGTCCTCGTCGAGCACTTCGAACAGGCTGCGACCCTCGTCGGTAATGGTCAATTGGAGCCGGCTGCCCGCGCCTTCGGTATGCATGTCGAGATAGGCGTTCAGCTCCTTTTGGGTAACTTTGCCGTCGCCGTCGTGATCGACGAAGTCGAAAATCTGGGTCAGGAAAACGGCGCTCATGGCCTGCTTGCGATCGACGACGCCTTTTTTGCCGATGTCGGCTTCGCGGAACTGTTGTTCGAAAAATTGACGCGGGAACTGTGCGAATTGCTGATCGGCCGCCGATAAGCCGATGTGGGCGTCGCCCAGGGTGAACGCCAAAGCGGCCGGATCGACGCGCCGCACCTTGCCGGCCATCGGCATGGCGCGTTTGCTCGGATTGAAAACCTCGGTCCGAAGCGCTTGCAACGGCCCGACGGTTTTCCGCAGGAACCCGACAACCGCGCCTTCTTTCTGCTCGATCTTGCCGATGCGGGCGATCAGCTCCAGATCGGCGTCGCGGCGGAAGAAGCCGGCGAACTCCTTCGCATCGAGCTTGCCGTCGTGGTTTGTATCGAGCTTTTCAAACAGCGACTTATCGAGTCTGCTTTCAGCCAGGCTTAGCTTGCCGTTCTTGTCCTTATCGTAGCGTGCCAGCACTTGCCCGCTCACGCCGTCCACGGCGCCGGGTTTGACTTCGAGAAATCCCATGTCGGCATTCGGTCCCCCCATCCCGGCGCCGGGAGCGAAGTAGATGCCGTTGGTGTCCTCGCCGCCCGGCATCAGCTCCGCCGCCGTGAGCATTTCGTTTTCGTCGAGATCGAAACGCCGCAGCGCCGCCTCCGCCCGTGTCATCTCCTCGGCGGACAGCTTACTGTCCTTGTTGCTATCGAGGCGTTTGTAGATCGTTTTTGTCACCGCGTCGGTGTTGGCCCGGTTAGAGTTGGAAGAGAACTGCAACGTGGCCATGCCGCCGCGGCGATAAAACTCCTTGAACTCGGCGAGGCTGACCTTGCCGTCCTTGTTACTGTCGAACTGGGCCATCTGGCCCTTCGTTGCCTGATAGGGAAGGCCGATCGCGCCTTGCAGATGGAATTGCAAAAACTGCGTGGTTGGCGCGCGTTCGGCCTCACCCTGGTCGAGCTTGCCGTCGCCGTTTTTGTCCAGGTAGGTGTAGAGCTTTTGCATGTAATCGTCCCAGGCCGTGGAATACGGCCTGCCGTTGTTGCGCACGTGCAAGCGCAAGAGGACAGGCCGATCGCTGGCCACGAAGACGTAATCGAGATAGTCGATCGGTTCGACAAACCTGGGCTTGGCCTCGGCGAGGTTGGCGGCCTGGGCCTTCGATACCGGCTTGCCTTCGGAGACGGCATCGTAAGGTTTGGCCTCGCTCAGGTCGTCGGCGGCCAAGAGCGGCGGCGCCAGGCCGGCCAGCAGCACAAGGCCGCTCAGCCAATGTGTCCTCATGACAGCACCTCCTCGATCGGCTTGGAGCCGGCGTCGGCGATGCGGATGGGCCGGCCGACGTTCGACATGTTCTGCTTGGTCGGATCGACGCCTACCGCCTTGGCCACGGTGGCCAGGAAGTTCGGCACGTTGACCGGCTTATCCTTGACCTCCATCCCATCGGGGCTGGTCTTGCCATAGACGGTTCCGCCCTTGATGCCGCCGCCCGACAACACCGTGGTCCAGGCGTTGGGGAAATGATCGCGGCCCACCTGCGGATTGATCTGCGGCGTCCGCCCGAACTCGCCCATCCACACCACCAGCGTCGTATCCAAAAGCCCGCGCTGCTCCAGATCTTCCAGGAGCGTAGACCATGCGGGATCGAGCACTTGACTTAGCTTCTGCACCTGATCGAAATTCTGCTGGTGCGTGTCCCAGGCAACCTGCACGCCATTGATGGCGCTGAGTGTGACCTCGATGAACGGCACGCCGCGCTCGACGAGCCGGCGGGCCAGGAGGCAGCCCTGACCGAAGAGGTTGCGGCCATAGCGGTCGCGCAGCTTCGCCGGTTCATCCTTCAAATCAAAAGCCTTGCTGGCTGCCGTGCGCATCAGCCGGACCGCTCGCTCATACGCCGACTGATGGCTCAACGCCGGCACGCCGGGATGCTTGGCGACGAAATCGCGCTGCAACCCTTGCAACAGCTCGATGCGCGAATCGACCTGTTCGCGCTTGACATCATTGGGAGCTTGCAGATCCTCGACCTTGAGCGCCCGGTCGTAGTCGGGCGCGTTGCCGAATCCGAAGCCCTGATTGCCGACAATGAGAGGAGCATATTCCGGTCCCAGGAAACCAGGCGTGAACGCGGCCGGACTGATGAACGTCACCGGCGCGACGCTGACGTAATTGGGCAAGGGCGAGCTGGCATCGCCGAGTTCCTTCGATAACGTGGCGCCCAGCGGCGGATACTGCACAGGCCCCTGAGCGCGGTAGCCGGTGCGCAGATAATACGTCGCCAGGCTGTGATCGCCCTCCTTGGTAGACATTGAGCGCACGATGGCCAGGTGCTTGGCCTGTTTAGCCAGCTTGGGCAGATGCTCGCTGAACTTCATGCCGGGGACGGTGGTGGCGATTTCCTTGAAAGGACCACCATTTTTGTGTCCGGGCTTGAGATCGAACGTGTCCATCTGGCTGGGGCCGCCGTTCATCCATAAGAGGATGCACGAACGTTTTCGTTCGGGATTGCCGGCCACGGCGTTGGCCAAATTTTCCAGCCAGCCCGACATGGAAGCACCCAGAACGCCCGCCGCCGACAACCGCAACCATTCCCGCCGCGACAACTGCAAATCAAAACGAGACATGGGGAAGCTCCTTGGGATGGCGAGCGGGGTCGCGTTAGCGCCCCGAGAATTTGCCGGACTCGGGGCGCTAACGCGACCCCGCTCGCCAAGAGGTTAATGATTCAAGAAAAATTCCGGACTGTTGAGCAGCGCCCAGAACACGTCGCCGAGCGCTGCCTTCGGGTCTTTGGCCGCGCCGCCTTTCTCGATGTAGCGGTGATATTTTTCCAACTCGTCCGGCCGCGGTTTGCGCGAGAGCGCGGCGAGGTACAGTGTTTCGATGCGCCCGTCGGTGTCGAGGAACGGGGCGTTCAGGACGGCCGCCAGGAACACGCTTCGGGATGGATGCGTGGCGTTGCCGACCAGCTGGCTATTCATCAGGGCCAGCGCCTGCGGAATCGACGTTTGATACTCGGTGCGTTTTTCCTGGTTGGTAAACTTGTTCTCGAACCCGTTGACATTGAAGTTGAAGCCGCGCCGCCCGCCCTGGGACGGCGTGCCCGTCACCAGATGGAAACTGTCGATCAGTTGATCCTGCGACAGCCCTTTGACCGGCATGTAGGCGAAGAGATGCACATCCGGGGAAGCCGCGGAGGGGTAGACGCTGGAGAGCTGATACGTCTTACTCATCGTGATGGCCCGAATCAGAAAACGCAAATCGAAGCCGTGGCGAACGAACTGGTGGGCCAGCTCGTCGAGCAGCTCCGGATGACTGGGCTTGTTCTCATCGTTGAGATCGTCCACCGGCTCGACGATTCCGATGCCGAAGAAATGCGCCCACACGCGATTGACAATAGCGCGGGCGAAGAAAGGATTGTCCGCCGCCGTCATCCAGTCGGCGAGCGTGTTGCGCGCGGTGACTTTGTAGCGCCATTGCGGTTCCTTGCCGTCCAGGAAACGGGCCTGGGCGACGCGCTCGGTGCCGGGTATCGCCAGCTCGCGGCGATCGGCAACCTCAGAGAGCGGCGAAAAAATGCCGTTCTGTCCCTGCGTGCGAATGCCGCCGAAGAACGCCGCCTGGCCCCAGAACTGCTCGCGGGTCCAGTGGCTAAAGGGGTGGTTATGGCATTGGGCACATTCGAGGCGAATGCCGAGAAACAGCCGGGCCGTGCTCGCCGCCAGGTTCTCCGGCTTGCCCTGTTTCGATTGATAAAAGGCCAACGGCGTCGGATCGCCCTGTTGCGGCCCATAATAGACGGCCATCCCATTGCGGCCGTTCGGCATCGGCATGGTGAGCAGCTCGCGCACGATGCGATCAAAGGAGGCATTCTCGGTGAACTGCTTGCGCAGCCAGCGCTCCATGTTGGCGCTGAGGAAACGCTGCTGAAAATCGGCATTGGCCTCCGGCATCAGCAGATCGCGCCAGATGTTGCTGAAATTGCTTACGTAGCCGGGACTGTCGAGCAAACGTTCGATGGCTTGCTCGCGTTTCTCCGAAAGGGAATCGCGAAGGAAAAGCCGCGTCTCGGACACCAGCGGAACACGACCAATCACGTCGAGCGACAGCCGCCGCAGGAAGGCGCCGTCGTCGGCCAGGGGCGCGGGCGTCACGTGTTCGGCCTGCCAGCGCGCGGCAATGAGCTGATCAATTTTCGCAGCAAGCGCGCGGGCGTCCGCGCGAGGGTCTGGGTCCGCCCAGGCCGGCGTCGCCAGCCCAAGGACCGCCAGCGCCGCGATCCATAAACGAGGATGGGCCATTTCGTTTACCTCCACGATGGGAATAGATCCGCCTCATCTCTCTGCTCTGTTGATTCGTATCGAGCCGCGACGCTTCGCTGAAGCGCCGTTCCTCGTCTCTTCGGTGTGCCGTTGGTGTGTCGCTGCGCTCTATTATGACGATCGAGCGCGGACGGCACAACGCTTGGGCATGGGGAAACTTTGTTAATTCTTCTCTTGGTTCTTCGCCTTCGCCGCGGATTTCTTTCTACTGGCTTGATGTCCGAATCCTCTACTTATCCTTCCGCGCCACCTCCCGCGACGGTACGTCCCACAGCATCGCCGTGCCGTCCATGCCGGCCGTGGCCAGCGTTCGGCCGTCCGGCGAGAACGCGACGGACACGGTTAACGAGCGATGCGCTTGGCTGTACGCGACTTCCTGCCAGGTTGTTGTATCCCAAAGCTGCATGCTGCCGGCGCCGCGGCGGGCGCCGCCGCCGTGGCCGGTGGCCAGCAGCTTGCCATCCGGCGAAAACGCAAGATGACGCACTGACGCCGACTCGGCGATCTTCGTGATGAGCTTGCCGCTATTCACGTCCCAGATGTTGACCGAAGGAGAGGTCGGTGAGGCGGAGGCCAACATTTTGCCGTCAGGCGAGAAGGCCACACTCAGGGCCGGAACCTTCGCTCCCTCGAAGCCCTCGCGCTCGCGGTTGGCTGCGAGGTCCCAGAGCTTGATGGCGCCGGGCTTGCGGAAGTCGCTATCATCGCTGGCGCACAGAGCCAACAGCTTGCCGTCCGGCGAAAAGGCCACGCCCGCCGCTCCGGACTCGAAGCGGGTGACGACCGATTTTTCTTTACCGCTTGCCACGTCCCAGAGACGGACGGTTTTATCCGTACTGGCCGAGGCGAGCGTTTTGCCGTCCGGCGAAAAAGCCAGACAGCGGACCACATTTTCATGGCCGTTCAGCACGGCGATTTCTTTATTGCCGATCAAGTCCCAGAGATGGATCGTCTTGTCGAAACCACCCGTGGCAAGCACCTTGCCACCGGGCGCGAGGGCGGCGCAGGCGATGGTGCCTTTGTGGCCCTTGAAGGTGCGGGCGGCTTGTTGGTGCAGGCTCGTCAAATCCCACAGGTTGATGTGGCTGGGCAGTCCAAAAGTCCCGCCGCTGGCAGCGACCGTGCGATTGTCCGGGGAGAAAGCAACCGCCTCGACCCAGTAGGGCGTGACGGGAAGCTGCTCCAGCAGCTTGCCGGAATCGACATCCCACACCTTAACCTCGCCGAACTTTTCCTTGGTGGAAAACGTCGTGCCGCCGCCCGTGACCAGCTTTTTGCCGTCGCCGGAGAAGGCCAGCGATAGCACCTTGGTACGCAGCCCTTGGAGCCGATGTAACTCTTTGCGTCCGGCCACATCCCACAATTGCGCGCCGCCCGGTTTGTCATCCGAACCACCAAGGGGATTATCGTCCGGTCCCGTATAGGGGTTGTAACAGACGGCCAGCGTTTTACCGTCGGCGGCGAAGGCGATGGCATTGATCGCCGCCTCCGCCGTGCGCAGCGTACCCACTTCCTTGCCCGTGGCCGCGTCCCAAAGGCGCACGACGCCGTCGAATCCGCCGCTGGCGAGCAACTTGCCATCCGGCGAAAAAGCGACGGATCGCACCGCCTTGGTGTGGCCCTCCAGGCGCCGCAGCTCCTTGCCCGTGGCCGCGTCCCACAGACGCACCGTTTGGTCCCAACTTCCTGTGGCCAGCGTTTTGCCGTCGGCGGACCAGGCCACGCCGAAGGCCGCGCCCGTGTAGCCCTGGCAAGACAGCAGTTCCTTGCCCGTGGCCACGTCCCAGACCTTGACCTCGCCCGGCTCCTTCTTGGTATCCCAGCCTCCCGCGGCCGAGGCCAATTTCTTGCCATCGGGCGAGAAGGCGAAGCTCCAGACCCAATTGGCATGGCCGTTCAACGTGGCCCGCAGCTGGCCGCTGGACCGATCGAACAGCTTGATGCTGTGATCACCGCAGCCGGCCGCCAACAGCTTGCCGTCGGGCGAGAAGGCGAGGGCGTAGACGTTGCCGGTCGGCGCCTGTACGCGCACGTCCTTGCCGGCCTGGTGGAGCGGCCGGATTTTCACGCTGCCGTCGGCACCGGCGGTGATCAGATCCTTGCCGTCAGGCGTGATAAGAGCCACCCAATTCTGAAAACCGTGATCCTGCACAGTGGCGCGCGGCAAGAGTGGCGGTCGAGCGGCCGGCCAACGCTTCACGGACTTATCGGCGCCGCCGCTGAAGAGCGCCAGACTGTCCGGAGAGAAACATAAACACGTGACGGATTCATTATGGCCGCGCAGAAGCGTCCGCTGCGTGGCATTGGCGGGATCGAGGATGCGTATGGTCTGATCCTGACCGCAGCAGGCGAGCATGCCGCCCTTTGGTGAGAACTCGATCGCCAGCACGAAGTCGCCCATATTGAACGACGCAGTTTGCTTGTTCGCCGTCACGTCCCACAGACGCAACGTGTTGTCTTCGCCGCCCGACGCCAGCGTCCGGCCGTTCGGCGCGAACGCCAGTGAGCGCACCGCATCCTCATGGCCCTTGAGAATCTCTCGCGTTTCCTTCGTTTTTGTCGGATCGCTCACGTCCCAGAGCCGGATTCCGCGATCGCTGCCGGCCGAGGCGAGCGTTTTGCCGTCCGGACTATAGGCCACGGCGCGCACGCCGCCGCGATGTCCCTTTAGCGAGACAATCAATTTGCGATTTTCGATGTCCCATAAGTTCACCATCTTGTCGTAGCTGCCCGAGGCGAGCGTTTTGCCGTCCGGACTGAAGGCGAGGCTATAGACCCAGCCCCGATGTCCCTTCAAGAGAGCCAGTTCCTTGCCCGTAGCGACTTCCCAAAGCTTGATTGTGCCGTCGAAGCCGGCGGAGGCGAGGAGCTTCCCGTCCGGCGAAAACACGACCTTGCCGACGGCGTCGCTGTGCCCCTTGAGCTGGCGAATCAGTTGACCGGTGGACGCATCGAGAATGCGGATGGTCTCTTCTTCGCCGCAGACGGCCAGCAGCTTGCCGTCGGGCGAGCAGGCCAGCGATAAAGGCGGCGTCATGTTCTCCGGCCGATGAATCCGCGCTTGCAGCGTGGCACGCTCCTTCTGGTCGGCCGCGTCCCAAACCTTGACGGTCTTGTCCCAGCTTCCCGACACCAGCGTCTTGCCGTCGGGACTGTAGGCGACGCAGTAAAGAATGTTCATGTGCCCCTGAAGCACGGCGAGACTTTCGCCGCCGGCCACGTCCCAGATCCGCACGGTATTATCGTGGCTGGCCGTGGCGAGGGTCTTGCCGTCGGGCGAAAACTCGGCGGCGTTGACCGCGCCGTTGTGGCCGGTGAGGGTCCGCAGCTCCTCGCCGCTCTGGGCGTCCCACAGTTTGACCGTGTTGTCCTGGCTGGCGGTGGCCAAGATTTTGCTGTCCGGGGAAATGCCGACGCCCTCGACCCAGTTATTATGCCCCTTAATGGTCCGCAATTCCTTGCCCGTTTTCACGTCCCACTGCCGGGCTGTATGGTCCTTGCCGCCGGAGAGAATGAACTTGCCGTCGCCCGACGCGGCCACGGACAGCACCCAATCGGAGTGCCCCGTCAGCGTTCGCAGTTCCTTGCCGTCGGCGGCGTCCCAGATGCGGATGGTGTTGTCGAGTCCAGCACTCACGAGGGTCTTGCTGTCGGGCGTGAAGGCAACGCCGTTGACGCCGCCGGTGTGGCCCTTCAGCACGCGGCGCACGGCGAGGGTTTTCGGATCGCGCAGCTTGATCGTTCGATCGAAGCCGCAGCTAGCCAGAGTCTTGCCGTCGGGGGAGAAGGCGACGCGGCGAATGGGCTGTTCTTCGCGCACGGCGACCAGCTCTTCGCCCTTGTCGAGGTCCCACAGGTGCAGATCGCCCGGTTGCTCGCCGACGCCGCCGCTGCCCACAGCAAGGAGTTTGCTGTCCGGCGAGATGGCGACCGACCATATTTCGCCGCCGCCGCCGAGCAAAGTCCGCGGTCGGGATTCGATCGTCGTCGGCTCGGCCTTCTGCGGTTCAGCGCGGCCGGGCGTGAGCGGCAGCAGAACAAGGGCGATCCCAAGCAGCGTCCTTCGGCCAAGCCGAGTATAGTCAGATGGAGCATTTCGGTGCGAATTCATGGTCCTTCTCCGCTTGAGCGAGCAGGTACGTCCAATCCCCTAGCTGACGGCAGCAAAACGACGAGCGAGCTCCGCTCGTATAACCGCGAAACCGGCCCGTCGAGGACACGAGCCTGCCGTTTCGTGAACTCCGAGCCTCCTGTCACTTGGAGAAGTGAACAGACTCGAATTTAAGACAGGGCGTCTGAGGTGTCAAGGAAAATTTCGCAGTTTTCTCGTTCCCACGCTCCTGCGTGGGAACGCACGGCGGCGGCGCTCTGCGTCGCGACGGACTCAATCGCGGGACGGGCCGCAGAGCGGCCGAGCTTGCGTTCCCACGCGGAGCGTGGGAACGAGAGGTTGTGCTCTTTTCAGATTGCGCTAAGATTGTTCGCGCTCAGTCGAGCCATGCGCGCCAGGCCAATAGGCCAAGCAACAGATAGGCCGTCAGCGTCGCCGGCCATGATTTCGAGAAAAACTTGAGGGCGCTGCCGGCGTACTTGTTGGCGCGCAGACGCGATCCCATGAAATCGACGCTGTACATCTCATCGAGGACCAGATGCGACAAAAAACCGAGCATGACGGCGCCGCCGAGGAATGTACGGAGCCGTGCGTTGTCGCTGGGATAGAAGAGATACATCGTTAGACCAGCAATCAGCATGGCGGGGATGCTGTGAAACATGCCGCGATGGACGGTGAAATGCTTGAAGATTTGCGACAAAACGTAGCGGATAAAGAGGTAAACTGCGGCGAGTACGACCAGGGTTTGCTCGGTCGATTCGTGACACTGGGCGTAGACGCGGCGGAGGAGCAGGATAGGCGCGACGGCGGCGGAGACGGCGAACAACTCGCGCACCGGCACGCCGCTGTCGCTATCGAGATCGGGCAGCAGTCCGCCCAGGGTCGTCAAGCCTGCCGCGATCAGGGCCGGTCCCCAGTCCCAGTGCCATTCGAGCAGGGCGAGACTGCCGTAGCCGGCGCCGAGCAGCCCGGCGAAGGTCAGATGTCCGCGATAACTGGCCATCGGTGAAAAACCGAACCGCGACCGTAAGGGAGCGGCGGACCCACCGCTCCCTCACGGTCGCGGCTCAACAAAGCGTCCTCACATCAGGCCGAGATCGAACGTTTCGTTGAGCCAGCGCCACACCCAGTGAGCGCAGGTTTCTGGCTGGCAATAGATCTTCACCTGCGCCGCGGTGCCGGGCACAATCGATTCATCCGGATCGAGGATCTCGACGTAAACCAGGTATTGCTGCGTGGTGGGCACCAACTTTTCGGCTTGCGTTCCCGCCTTGACCGCCACGGGGCCGCCCTGGTGGTTGGACAGCATGGGTGGGACGGTCTTGGCCTCCGATTCGGGTAACTGGCGGATCCTGCCCTTCCACGTCCGGCTGTCGTGACCCTTGATGCGGATGGTCACATCGAGATCGGCCAGCCGCCGCCCGCCCGCCGGCTCGCCGCGCTCCTCACCGGTACGGATCTGCAAATAGCCGTCCTCGGGTGAGTCCGGATCCGAACGGACTACGTAGCCCAGACCATTTTGGCCTAAGATGGCGTCGAGCACCAAGCCCAGGCGATGCTCCGTGGCCTTGTAGGAAACCGTCAGATCGTCTTTGACGCTGGAGTCTTTATCCATCGTCCATTTCAGATCCTTGACCTGCTTTTGCAAATCCGCCAGTACGTCGGCCAGGCGCGTCTTGTCGTAGGAGACGGTGACGCGGCGTTTCATCAGCCGGCGCGTGCGGATCGCGGCGGGAGAAAGCTGTTCCAAATCTTGCCGGAGACGGTTGAAGTCCGGAGTGACAACGGGCATGCAGACGCGGACGCGGCCGGGCGTGTTGATCGTGCAGAAGGGATTGGAGAGATCCTCCTGGAACATCCGCGTGACTTCCTCGACGGACGGGGCGAAACCAACCGTGCCCGAACAGGGAGCCCGCAGGATGAGCTCCTTATCGCGTATCCTTTGAAGCGATAGCACCTGGGTGGCGGCAGATTCGCGTTTACCCTCGATTTTGGCGATCTCCTGATTAATTTTGCTCCGTTCGTCCTTATCATTTGTTCGGTCGAATCGGGCCTTCAGCACCTTCAGATTCTGGTTGGCGTCATCGCGTTCCATTTCGGCCTTGAGGAGTTTATCCTCCAAATCGGGATCGCGAAACTCGGCAATCTCCTCGCCCTTTTCGACATAATCGCCGGGACGAACGGTGAGCTTGGTGAGGATGCCGGGATGGTGGATGTACACCTTGCCGGTGGCCAACGGGTCCGCCATCACCAAGGCCTGGCCGCGAATGCGGCTGACGGGCACCGGCACCAGGAAAACGAACAGGACCAGCGCGATCAACACCGTTGCGCTGGCCACGACGCGCCATTTCTTCATGTCAGGAATTCTCCCACGCTTGTAAAGCGCTTTGCCCAGGCGGTACAAGGGCCAGCCGGCCATCGACGCCGCCGCGCCCAGGGCCAACATCTGGCTGATGACTTCCAGTTTGTAAGGTCGAAGGAACGAATACAGAAACCACAGAATGGCAAACGTGACCACCCAGCGGTAGATATAGCTGCCGATGGCATACGACACGAACAGAATGCGCCGCCACAAGGCCATGTATGGCTCCGGCGTCACTTCCACGCCCAAGCAGTGCTCCAGCACCAGGTTCTTGAGGAAGCGATTGGAGCGCTCGCGCAGGTTGGGGATTTCCAGCCAGTCGGCCAGGACGTAGTAACCGTCGTAGCGCATCAGCGGGTTGGCGTTGAAGACCACCGTGCTGACGCTGCATACCACCATCAGGCTAAGCGCCAGGTTGTTGATGAACGGATACGGGGCGCTGTTCCACCATACAAACGTGGCAATGGAGGCGATAACCAGCTCCACATAGATGCCGGCGGCGCTGATGATGATGCGGTGCCACTTGTTCGGCAGCGTCCAGGCGTCGGAGACGTTGCAATAAAGGGCCGGCGACAGGCACAAGAGCAGCGCCCCCATTTCGTGGACTTCGCCGCCGAACACCTTGCAACTGAGTCCGTGGCCGAACTCGTGGATGATCTTGACCGCGCCCAGCGCCGCCCACATGTAGGCGATGGTTTGGAAACGGAAGAAGATATGTTGTTCCGGCAATTTCGAGCGGAACGTCTCGAAGTGGGTCGCCACCAACGCCGCGGCCGACAACATGAGTCCGACGCTGAGAAGGAAAAACGTAAAGGAAAAAATCCACCCCACCCAGCGGAGCATGCGCTTTAGAAGCCAATCCGGATCGAAAATCGGCAGCTTGATGTAGAGAATGTTGGTGAGCGTCTGCATCCACTCGCTGCGCCGCCGTTTCCTGCGCTGCTCAAAGAGCTGCTTGCCGGCGCGCGGCGACTCATTCTGGGCGAGGCCGGCGTTGATGAGCTGCTGCCCGAACGCCTCGACATCTTCCAGTTTCAGCCGATCGGGGCGATAGCGGATCTCGTATTCTTTCTGGGCTTCTTCGAGGGTGTGCTTGCCGTCGAGATATTGCAGCAGAAAGTATTCGTTGTCCTTCAGCCGGTAGTAGCGCAGGCTGACGGGATCTTTGACGACGTGGTAGGTGCGCCCCTCGTATTTCTGCGCCTCGATGACGAGATCGCGGCGCAGACGCAGGCGCAGCTGCTTGCGTCGTTCGAGTTCACTGGCGGGGGTGGCGGTTTCCATAGTTCAGTTTTCGGCTTTCGGTTTTCGGTTTTCAGTTCTCGGTTTTCAGTTCTCGGATCTAGTTAAAAACGAATACCGAACCTTAGAAACCGAAAACCGAAAACCGAAAACCGAAAACTACGAAGTTACTTTTTCGGCGGCACAATGACCATCGTGGCATGGCTGCCGGGGATGAGCCAGCCGGGGTTATTCAGCTCGGCGTGGACCTTGACGTGCCGCGATTGCGTGTCGAGGTATTTTTCCACCAGCGACAGCCGCGCTTCCAGCCGGCTGTCGATTTCTTGCGGGCTTGGCATCGCCCAGACCAGCACCTTGTGGTCTTGCGTGCCGGTGACGGCGAACGAGCTGTCCGGCGCGAACGCTCCACAAGTGGCCGTGCCGTTGGGGGTGTTCCAGATGAGCTGGCGCAGCTCCGAGCCGCGCGTTTGCGTCACCGGCGTGCGCCACAATTGCAGCTTGCCGGCCGCGTTGCCGTTGGTCAGGATGGTCTTGCCGTCGGGCGAGAACAGGGCCATGGTTGAGAAATTCCCCTCGCGGGCGGGATTCTGCAAGG
>DASRBG010000246.1:0-12772 GCA_035653735.1 Gemmataceae bacterium | reverse complement strand
CTTCATGCTGACAACCCCGATCATCGGTTTTGCCAGCGACGCGTCATCCAGGCCCATGGCGCGCATGAAGGCCCGGTGCGGCGCACGATCCAGCCCGTCGGTCGTTACCCGTGACCGCCATTTTTTCATACGCGCAAATCTCCACAGCGCGGTCCGGCCGCCGCCTGGACGCTCATCCAACGTTTCGTTTCGGAAGCGAGCCTATTGCAACGGAGCAACGATCGTCGGGTGCTTGAATTGAGCGACGTCCATCTTCGGCAGCATGCCTGTCTCGGCATAAATATCGAGCATCTTTTGAATCGCCGGAAAATTCGGTGCCGCGCCCGGATCCCTGCCGAAATCATTGTCCTTCAACAGATAAGTGTCGAGCACCGGAATCGGGGCCTTCAACACTTCAGAAACAACTTTTAAAGTCTCCTCGCGGTTGGCCAGCGCCTTCTTCATGCCCAAAGTGATGTCCCGCACGTAAGCCCTTACCAGATCGGGGTTCTTGTCGACAAAATCGGCGCGACAGGCTTCCAGAATGTGCACGATGTTCGGCATCGCCTGGGACAGGGAGAAGAGCTTGCGGGTGCCCCCTTTTGCTTCGGCACGCGCCGCAAAGGGCTGGTTCATATTCACCGCATCAACACGGCCCTGACGGAGCGCATCCTCGGAAACGGCGAAACCGACTTCGACCAGCTTGATGTCCTTGGCCGGGTCGATGCCGTTCTGCTTCAAGAGCATGTTGAACGGCCCCTGGGTGCCGCCGCCGATCACGGAAATCCCGACCGTCTTGCCCTTCAGATCCGCAATGGTCTTGATCGGCGAGTTATCCATGACGGCCCAGTAGACCGAGAAGCCGCCCGGCTTCTCGAACACGTGCTGCGCCACGATGTAGGCCTTGAGATTGCCACCGACGACGCCATTGGCGAGAGAAAGCGGGGCCTGAGTTGCACAATCAAGCGCGCCGGCGGCAAGCGCCTGGGTCATCGGCGCGGTCCCCTGGAATTGCGTCCACTCGACGTTGTAAGTCTTGCCCAGATCGGGAAATTCGCTGGGACGGCGCATCATCCAGTATTTGGATTCCTCGGCCGGAATGGTCCATCCGACGCGGATGGTCTGTTGCGCCTCCGAGCCGCTCACACCTGCCAGCAGGACGAGCACCGTTCCCGCGACCAGGCCCCATTTCGACATTGTCCTCATACGCCCCACTCCCTTGTTTCCAGCCCCGAACGGCATCGCAGGCCCGATCCGGAGCCCAAATCTTTCATGGTTCAAACAATCAGGCAAGCCATTGAGGCTCGGCCATAATCGCTGGACCCTGCTTTGAATGGCGTCCAGGGCATGAGCCGGATAGGCTGGGCCGGTCGCGACGGGAGAAGCTGATGAATGGACATGGCGAGGCAGCTGGAACAACCGAGAAGCTCGGCTATATCGGGCTCGGCTTAATGGGAATGCCCATGACGCGGCGCCTGCTCGCTGCCGGTCATCCCGTGACGATCTGGAACCGTTCACCCGCAAAGACTGCCACTTTAGTCGAAGCCGGTGCGACAAGCGCCAAATGTCCGCGCGACGTCGCCGCCGGCGCCGGCATCATCTTCATCTGCGTCACTGACGCCGCAGCCGTGGAGGAGGTGGTGTTCGGCCGCGATGGCATTGCCGGCGCGCCTGCGGACGGCAAGATCATCGTCGACTTTTCATCAATCCATCCGGATGCCGCCCGTGCCCTTGCAAAACGGCTCAAGGACACGAATGGGATGGCATGGATTGATGCGCCGGTTTCCGGTGGCTCCAAGGGGGCTGAGGAAGGCACGCTGGCGGTGATGGCCGGGGGTGACGCCGCCGACATCAAACGCGTTCGCCCCTATGTGCTGGCCATGGCGCGGCGATTGACCCATATGGGGCCCACCGGCGCCGGGCAGACTGCGAAGCTTTGCAATCAGGTGATTGTCGGTTGTGCCATGGCGGTGCTTGCCGAGGCCACCCGGCTCGCGGCAAACGCCGGCATCGATGCGGCGCGCCTGCCGGAGGCGCTGGCTGGCGGATTTGCCGATTCCATTCCGTTGCAATTGTTTGTGCCACGCATGGTGCAGGGCATTCATACCCCGCCGCTCGGCACTATTGCGACAATGCTGAAGGATCTCGACACCGTGGTTGATGTCGCCCAGGACACCTCGACGCCCGTGCCAATGGCCTCGCTCGCCGCACAGTTGTTCAGGTTGGCGAAAACTTCTCGTGGCGCGAATGCGGACGCACTGGAAATCTACAAACTATCGGGGTCTACTGTCTGAACACTGCCTGGCACGTCGAAAGAAGAACTAACCGGGAGCGGCCGATGTACAATCCTGTCGGTGTGGAGATATCCGCCGAATATCCGATTCCAGACCAGATGAAAGCTTGGGTGCTCGGCAACCCCGACGAACTCTTCCTGCGCGACAAGCCGACCCCGGTGCCAAAGCGAGCGGAAGTGCTGGTCCGCGTCGACGCTGTGGCGATCTGCGCCACCGATCTTGAGATCATCCACGCTGGCTCGCCTGCCCATATCCAAGGCGGTCTCCCTTTCAACAAGAACTTCACACCGGGCCACGAGTACATGGGGACCGTTGCCGCGCTCGGCCCCGATGTCGACGAGTTCGACATCGGGGAGCGCGTGACGGTGGAAATTCATGCAGGTTGCGGCCAGTGCAAGCGATGCCGTCAGGGCATGTACACGTCCTGCCTCAATTATGGGACGCCGGAAAAGGGGCATCGCGCCAATGGTTTTACCACCGATGGTGGATTTGCAGAATACGCGGTCAACCATATCAACACGCTGGTGCGCGTACCCGACACCATGAGCGACGCCGAGGCGACGCTGGTCGTAACCGCAGGCACCTCGATGTACGGCTTGACCGAATTAGGCGGCCTGGTCGCCGGGGAAAGCGTGGTCGTCATCGGTCCGGGACCGATCGGCCTGCTTGGCGTTGGGGTCGCCAAGGCGCTCGGCGCGAGTCCGGTCATTCTGACGGGCACGCGCGAGCGAAGGCTCGCGATCGGCAAGGCGCTTGGTGCAGACCGTGTCATCAATGTCACGCAGGAAGATCCGGTCGGTGTCGTGAAGACCTTGACCGGCGGGATCGGCGCGGACTACGTGATCGAATGTGCGGGCACGGAGGCCACCGTCAACCAGGCCATTCACATGACCAACCGCGGCGGAAGAATCTGCCTTGCGGCTTTTCCACATGAGGCCGTCACGGCCGACATCGCGCATCTCGTGAGAAACAACATTTATGTCTTCGGCATTCGCGGCGAGGGCCGCAGCGCCACCCATCGCGCCTTGGAATTGATGGCCGAGAAGCGCTTCGACGCGACAAAGATCCACACCCACACATTCTCTCTCGCCGATCTTCCGACCGCGCTGCGCTATGCGCGGGAGCGTGTCGACGACGCGATTAAGGTGGTGGTGACGAACCGTGCTGCGGACGCGGTTGCAAGTGCCGCGGAATAGAGGCGAAGAGCAGAGCGTCCCTCGTTCGCGGCTCATATGCGACCGAGAGCTCTGAGGATGACGTCCGGCGTCAGCGGGATCTCGGTTATTATCGCACCGAACGGCCGCAGCGCATCATTGACGGCGTTGATGACTGCGGCTGCGGCCCCAGCCGTACCGGCTTCGCCGGCCCCCTTCGCACCCAATTCGCTCTCCAAAGTGGGCGACACCACATGGCCGACGTCGATGTCGGGCATTTCACCGGACATCGGAACCAGGTAGTCAGCCATATTGGCGTTGGTCAGCTGGCCCCGTTCATCGTAGATGCATTTTTCGAACAGGGCAGCACCAAGCCCCTGCACGACGCCGCCCCGGATCTGCTCATCGACCAACTGCGGATTGATCATGGTCCCGCAATCCTCGACCACCCAATGTTTGAGCAGCTTGATGAACCCCGTCTCGGTATCCACCTCAAGCCAGGACGCCTGAATCCCGTTGGTGAAAGCGAAGGGAAATTCCCGCGGCACATAGTGACGGGTCGCCATCAACTCCGGTTGCATGCCGGGCGGCAGCGTATCAGGTCGGAAATAGACGATTCTCGCCAACTCCCTCAGCTCCATGCGCGTCGCGCGATCACTCGCATTCACCACGGCGTCGTTGGCAATGTCGAGTTCGTCCGGGGCCGACTGGAGGATCGCTGCCGCGACCTCCAGAATGTTGCTACGCAACGCCTTCGCCGCCTGCAGCGCGGCCTCTCCGCCGATCCCCGCGCCGCGCGACGCCCAGGTGCCGCCGCCATATGGCGTATTGTCGGTGTCGCCGAGAATGACGCGGACGCGCTCCAACGAGACGCCCAGCGCGGTCGCGACGATCTGGGCCGTGATCGCCTCCGAGCCCTGCCCCTGCTCGGTGATGCTGGTCTGGCAAATCACAGCTCCCTGCCCGTCCAATCTCACGGCGACGCCGTCCTGCGAAGAGATGCGCGCGCCACCGACTCCATAAAATGCGGCGCTCGGGTTGGTAACCTCGATGAAGCTCGCAATGCCGATCCCGCGATGAATGTTCTTGTTGCGCAATACCGCCTGTTCGGCGCGAAGTTCGTCATAGCCCATCATTTCCACCAGCTTCGCAAGCGAGGCCTGATGGGACAGTTTCTCGAACCGCAAGCCGGTCGGCGAGCCACGGGGGTAAGCGTCGTCGGCGATCAGGTTACGCCGGCGGATCTCGATCGGATCCATTCCGATCCGCGCCGCCGCAAGGTCGACCAACCCTTCCGTGATGGCACACGCTATCGGATGACCGACCGCGCGATACTGGCACATCACGTTCTTGTTCTGAAACACGACCCGTGTCCGCGCCCGGTAGCTCTTTGTGATGTACGGACCGCCGACAAGGTTGACGACCTGATTGGCTTCGATCGCGCTGGTGCGCGGATACATTGAATAGGGACCGATGCCGGTGAGATCGTCGATCTCAAACGCCTTGATAGTCCCGTCGCGCGCGACACCGACGCGCCCGATGCAGCGATGATCGCGGGCGTGGATGTCGGTGTTGAAGCTCTCGACGCGGTCCGCGACAAACTTTGTTGGTCGCCTCAGAAGCTTTGAAAGCGCATAGGTCGCCATCTCATCAGCGTAGATATGTACCTTGATCCCGAACGAACCACCGACGTCCTTGCAGACCACCCGCACCTGCTGCTCGTTCAGCCCAAGATGATGAGCCGCAATATTCTGCACCATATGCGGGGCCTGCGTTCCCTGGTAGATCGTGAGTCGCGCTTCCGCGCTGTTCCAATCGGCAACGACTGCACGGGGCTCCAGTGTCACCCCCGTGTGGCGCCCGAACACGAACTCGGCCTCGACGACCTCGTCAGACGCTGCAAACGCCTGATCGACCTCACCGGTACTATGGATACGTTCGAAAGCGAGATTGTCGCCAAGTGATGGATGTATAACCGGCGTCTTCGGGTCAAGCGCTGCGCGCATGTCCGTCACCGCGTCGAGTACCTCATAATCCACCAGAACAGCCTCGCTGGCATCCTCGGCAAGCGCGCGACTGGTCGCTACGATGGCGGCCACAGCCTCGCCCTGCCAGCACGCGCGATCAAGGGCAATGGCATGTTGCGGCGCGGACTTCAGGCCCTTCAAATGCGAGAGCACGCCTACCCAAGGCGTGATGGTCGCAGATAGCTCGTTGCCGTCAACGACCGCGATCACTCCTGGCATTTGCCTTGCCGCGCTGCCGTCGATGCTGCGAATTCTGGCATGCGCATGAGGCGAGCGCAGAAACACGACATGGGCCATCCGCGGCAACTCGATGTCGCTGACATAGGTACCGCGCCCCTGCATCAGGCGATCAAGATTTGGCCGCGGGACGGTTTTGCCGATATACGAATTCGGTCGATCGGACGCCGAGAGCCCTTCTGTCTTTCTCGTCGTCGTCATCGCGTCCTTGCCTTTCGGGCTCGTGCCGCGGCCTCGACCGCATCGACAATGGCCTGGTAGCCGGTACACCGGCAATAATTCCCGGAAAGATGCTCCCGAATTTGTTCGCGAGAGGGTTCCGGCTGTCGCTTCAGCAGATCCTGCGCAGCCATGAGCATCGCCGGCGTGCAGTAGCCACATTGCAATGCATTGCGCTCGCGGAAGGCGACCTGGAGGTCGGCAATTTCGCCACTGTCCGACAGCCCTTCGATGGTTTGCACCGATTGTCCGCTAGCCTGCACCGCCAATACCAGACAGGCTCGCACGATTTCGCCGTTGATCCGAACCGTGCAAGCACCGCAGACGCCATGCTCGCATCCGACGTGTGTTCCCGTGAGCTGCAAATGTTCGCGCAAAAAGTCCGCCAGGTTGAGGCGCGGAAGAAGGTTCGCTTCGACCCTCTCACCATTGACCTCGAGCGCTATTGCCACGGGAGCAGTCATAGAACCGGCTCGAAACCTAGAAGCGTCTCGGCGCAGCGCCTGAATAGAACCTTTGCGAGATGCCGGCGCAAATCGGCCGACGCTTGCTGATCTTCCGACGGATCAAGTTCGCGGCCGAACGCCTCCGCCGCATCGGAGATCCGTGCTGGCGTTGCCGTGACATTGATCAGGCTGGTCGCGGCCTTTGCCAAGATCGGCTTATCGGCAATGCCGAAGAACGCCATCCGGACTTCGGACAGCACCTGCTCGTCACTCGTAGCCCGAGCTGCCACACCGGCAAGCGCGTAGTCACCGTGCCGGCGGGCAAATTCATGAAAAAAATACGTCGCCGGGCCTCGCCCAATCGGCAGCTCGACTGCGACAAGCAGCTCGTCGACCGACAGGGCGGTCGCGAAGATGCCCTGAAAGAACTCCGTCGCAGCGATCCGCCGTTCCCCGCCTCGACCACGAACAACGATGGTCGCATCGAGCGCAACCATGCATGCCGGAAGCTCGGCCGCGGGATCCGCGTGAGCAAGACTGCCGCCGATCGTGCCTCTGTTCCGTATCGCTGGATGAGCTATATGCCGCGCGGCCTCGGCTAGCAGCGGGGCAAGACGGGCGATCTCGGGCGACTCCAGCAGTTCGACATGGCGCGTCAGCGCGCCGATGCGGATAACATCGCTCTGCATCGAAATCCCCCGCAACTCGGTGAGGTCACCGATATCGATCACGACGTCCGGAGAAATCAGGCGAAGATTCATCGCCGGCAACAGGCTCTGGCCGCCCGACAACAGCTTTGCTCCTTCCCCATGCATCGAAAGCATGTCGAGGGCATGATCGACGCTAGTTGCGCGTGCATATGCGAAAGGCGGAGCTTTCATGTGCGCGACCTTCCCCGAAACCACGTTCGCTCGATTTTGGATCGGATTAGAGGGGTGCCGCCATCAAACGTCAAGCTTGTTTATCGAGCGATTATTTCGAGCCAATCGACTTTTGGACTTGTCTTGAGGCCGCGAAGGACGCACGTTCCTGCCGAACGAAGTGCCCCTGTCTTGGGAGCAGGTCATGAAACTCGGTTTCTTCACGATGCCGATCCATCCCCTCGAGAAGGATTGGCAGCGTTCGCTGCAGGAGGACCGCGAGGCCTTTCTGCTTGCCGATGAGCTCGGCTTCAACGAGGCGTATGTCGGCGAACACGTCACCGACAAGGCCGAGAACATCACCTCTTGCATCGCTTTCCTGGCCTGGATCGCGGCGGCAACCAAGCAGATCAAGCTTGGGACCGGCACCATCAATATGCCGAACTCGCATCCGGCGACCGTCGCCGCATCCATTGCGATGCTCGACCACATGCTGGAAGGTCGCCTGATCTTCGGTATCAGCCCAGGTGGGCTGCTTTCCGATGCCGAGATATTCGGCAACCTGGATGCTGATCGCAATGCGATGTTCCTTGAGGCGATCAATCAGGTGCTTGCGATCTGGCAGGGTGAACCGCCCTACAACATTGAAGGCAGCTATTGGCGCCTCTCGACCGAGAAGACGCTGATGACGGAAATCGGCCAAGGCTTCATCGCGCGCCCCCTGCAGCGTCCGCATCCGCCGGTGGTGGTAACGGCCGTCGCCCCATTCTCGAAGGGCGTGACGGAGGCGGCGGCCCGAGGCTGGGATCCGATCTCGGCAAATTTCTTGATGCCGCCATGGGTGAAGAGCCATTGGCCGAAATACGTCGAGGGCTGCGAGCGTGCCGGCCGCGCTCCCGATCCGGCCAACTGGCGGGTGGCCAAGAGCGTCTTTGTCGCAAAAGACGCTGCCACCGCCAAGGCCTATGCAACCGACGCCGACAGCCCTTACGTTTACTACTATCGTTCCCTCTTCACGAAGTTGAAGAAGAACGGCCGCATCGAGCTCTTCAAGACGAGGCGTGAGCAACCGGACGACGACGTGACGCTGGACATGATCTGTGACAGACTTATTATCCATGGCACGCCGGAAAGTGTGGCGGACCAGTTGCTGTCATTTCAGGATGAGGTCGGTCAGTTCGGTACGCTGCTTTACGCGGGCAAGGATTGGAAGGATCGCGAGCTGGCGCGGCAATCGATGATCCTGATGGCCGAGAAGGTCATGCCACGGGTCAATGCCGCCACGTCGAGGCTAACGAGCGCCACTGCATGAGCGCCAACAAACTGCACGAGGATACATCGTGGCCTTTACAGATCGTATTCCCTATCAGGCGCAGGTTGATCGTCCAAAGCTGAAGCTGCCGAACGGCAAGCGCCTCGCGGTATGGGTGATCCTCAACGTCGAGGAATGGCGCATCGAGAACGCCATGCCGCGCACCGTCCTGAGCCCGCCGATGGGCCAACCGCTGCTACCTGACGTCCCCAATTGGTCCTGGCATGAATACGGCATGCGTGCCGGGTTCTGGCGGCAATTCAAGGCGCTGACGGATCGCAGGATACCAGTAACCTTGGCGCTGAATGCAAACGTGTGCGACAGCTATCCGCGCGTCGCCTCGGCAGCGCGCGAGGCCGGCTTCGAATTCATGGGCCACGGATTTGTCCAGGGGCCGATGCACAAGCTTGAAAACCAGTCCGACGCGATCAAACGCGCAGTGGAGACGATCGCAAAATTCACGGGAAAGCCGCCGCGGTCCTGGGAAAGTCCGGGCTTGACCGAAACCGAGCAGACGCTCGATCTGCTGCGCCTCAATGGCATCCAATATGTCGCTGATTGGGTGATCGATGATCTGCCGCAGGAAATCGCAACGCCTCATGGACCGATCACCACCATTCCCTATTCGGTCGAAACCAACGACATCGTCATCCATGCGCTGCAGCATCTGCCGTCCGAGCAATTCCTGAAGCGGTGCACCGACCAGTTCGATCGGCTTTATCTGGAGGGAGCTGACAATGCACGGGTGATGGCTATCTCGGTGCATCCTTACATCACCGGCGTTCCCCATCGCATCAAATACCTCGAAGCATTGCTCGACTATGTCATCAGCCATGACGGGGTCGCATTGATGACGGCGAGCGAAATCGGCGATTGGTACCGCGCGGAAATGGAGCAGCTCGATTGAGCAACCGGTTCGCGTACAGCTATTCCGCGGCCTTCATCCGAAGACGCGGCGCCTTGTGCTTAAGCGGCCGAACGCCTTTTCGTAGCCGGCCAGAAAGGCCACGATAGCGTCGCTGATCATCCGCTCCTTGTCGTCGAGCACAGGGGCCTCGTAGATGTATTTGCGAACGCCGTAATAGAAAATGCCGCTGTGGAAGACCCAGGCCAGTTCGATCTCGGAGGCAGTCGGCCTGCCCTGGGTGGGCAGCCCCGCTTCATAGCGACATTCCCTGACGATGCGCGTCAGGATCTTGTCGCGAACAACCGCGACGTAGCGCCGGTTGATGTCGAGACCCTTCAGACCGGAATAGAGGTAAATGCGCAGCCATTTTCGCTTGAAGATCACGTCCGTATAGGCGCGATAGAACTCCTGCAGCCGCTCCCTCAACGGCTTGGAGCGATCCGCGAGCAGCTGCTCCCATCCCGCATCGAGCGGATCGAGATAGACGGTGCGGTAGACCTCCTTGATCAGCTCGTCCTTGCTTGGAAAATACCGATAGAGTAGCGGTTGCGTGACGCCCAACCGGCGTGCCAGCGCGCGTGTCCCGCCGGCAAATCCATGCTCTGCGAAAAATTCCGTCGCCTTGGCAACGAACTCCTGGCGACGATCCCCCGGAGCAAGCCGCTTTTGCTTGCGCTGGACCCGCTTGGGCGATGCCTCGCGGCTCATGGCGCCTTTTGGTCCGCGCTTCGCTCATCGGCCGCAAGAAATCGGCCATAGCCGCCCCGAGCGAACAGCAACGGCTCTTGCCGGTTATAGGAATAGGCTTCGACAGCGCCGAGGAAAATGATGTGGTCGCCCCCATAATATCGATTCACGGATCGACACTGAAAGTTGGCTACGCTCTCGGTCAAGAGCGGGGCGTTGCCGAGTCCTGGCGTCCACTCAACGCCAACGAATTTGTCTTCCGATGATTTGGCAAACCTGTTTGCCAGCGCCTGTTGCGTTGCGCTCAGCACATTGACGGCAAAGTGAGTGGCATTCTGGAAGATGCTCAGACTTGAGGAGTAGAGCACGAGGCTCCAGAGCACCAAGGGCGGATTCAGTGACACCGAGGCGAAGGAGTTGCAGGTCAGCCCGTACGGCTTCTTATCCGCGCCGGCCGCCGTAATGATGGTGACACCGGTCGCATAGGTACCTAATGCATTGCGGAAATCACGCGGATCGATCGGTGAATGATCGCTGGCCAATTCGTTTGCGGGATCCGGGCTGCTTGGGTGCTTGGGCACGTCGTTCATCCGCTGGCCTCACAGCGTCAGGTTTTCGGACGGCAGCCCGAGCGCGACACGGCCGTAATTGGTTCCGGCCGCGTCGAAATTGAAAGCGATGTGCGAATTGATCGCGTGGGCATCCCGGAACTGCCGCTGCAACGCGCCTGATGTAAACAATCCCCGGGCGCCGCTCGCCGCAAAAAGCAAGGATACAGCCTCGGTGCAGATGTTGACGGAATGAGCGCCATCGCGCCGCGCGCTCGTCTTGACTTGCATGTCCGGAAGTTCACCGCGCCGCGCCGCTGCCATGGCCTCAATGCAGTTCGAGCGCATGATCAGCCGCGCGGCATCGATCTTGGCGGATGCCTCGGCAATCTTGATCTGCGTGCTCTGCAGATCGCCAAGCTTGGCGCGATTGTAGGTCGACGCACGGTGCCTGGCGCTTTCGATGTAATCGTCCAGGCAGGCCTGCGCATTGCCGAGAGCCACACCGGAGAGCACGAAGGGAAAGAGCGAGAACACCGGTAACGTGTAGAGCGGATTTCGATTGACAGCGCTGCCCGGAGTTGAGCCACCCGCGAGATCGCTTACAGCGACCGAAAGTGCCTCGGCGACGAAGGCGTCCCTGACTTCGACATCGTTGGAGCCCGTTCCTCGCAAGCCTGCCGCATTCCAGGTGTCCAGAATTCGGTAGTCCCTCCTCGGCAGCAGAAAGATACGATATTCGATGCCGTCGGCCTCGTCGTCGGAATCAACCACGCTACCGAGCATATTCCAGTCGCAGGATGCCACCCCAGACGAAAACGGCCAGCTGCCGCGGAGCCTGTAACCACCATCTACCTTTCGCGCCCGCCCGGCCGGAAAGATGAACGAAGACGCGATCAGCGCATTTGGATCCTGGTCCCAGACCAGATCCTGGGCTTGCTCGTCAAACATCGCCAGCATCCAGTGATGGCTGGCGAGGTTAGCAAAATTCCAGGCGACCGACGCATCCCCCTTCCCGAGCTGCTCGGCACAATCGACCAGGGCGACATAGTCAAGCTCCGAGCCCCCCACACGCATCGGCTGGACAATCCTGAACAGTCCGGCCTCGTGCAGGTCGCGTTCCGTTTCGGGCGGCAGACGTCGCAGCTCTTCGGTGCGCGCCGCACGATCGCGAAGCTGCGGGATCAAGGCTTTTGCGCGCGCGACCATCGCCGCATGGACGCGTTCACGCTTGTCCTCTTCCGCTGGGTGATCGGCGGTCGATTTTCGACCAACACCCGCCATCTGGCGTTCCTCGCTGCGTCCTTCTGCCCCCGCATAGCCGGTCAAGAAATCGGCCAGCGAGCACATAATTTGTCAATTAAGGCTCGACAGACCTAGCTCGTCAATCAAATTCCATCGCGACACAAGCCGTCGGGCGCGAGCCGCGCATCCTATGTTCATCCTAAATGTCAGCGAGCTCGCGCCGCCTTGTAGCCGGATTGCTCGAAAGGATGGGCGCTCGAGAAAGCCGGCACGTCAAAGCAGCGTTCAGCCAGATCGGCCACCACCGGAAATTCCTTCGGCTCGAGCTTTACGTATTGGGCTGCGACGACATGGCCCGCGATGCAGATATCGGCGAGCCCGGGCTCCGCACCGAGCGCAAAGGGCGACGGAGCCCGCCGCTCCAGCAGACGCTCATAGGTCGCTAATCCTTCCCTGGTCCAATGCCGGCCCCAATCTTCGACGGCGGCCGCGTCGGCGCCAAATGTCGCCACAAGATGGTTGCGAACCCGAGGCGTTATCAATGGATGGCCGTCCGCAATGGTCACAAGCGCCAGTGAGCGCGCATAGGCCCGCTCCTTACGATCCGGCGGCAGCAGCCGCGGCTCGGGCTGGAGATCTTCGAGGTATTCGATGATCGCCAGCGATTGGAACAGTGTATGACCGTCATGGACGAAGGTCGGCACCACCCGTTCGGCATTCACTGCCTCATAGCCCTGATTGAACTGCTCGCCTGCGAGGATATCGACCGGGATTTCCTCAAATGCCAAGCCTTTCAACTTCAGTGCGACTCGAACCCGAAACGAGGCGATCGAACGCCAGAAGCCGTATATCTGAAT
>DASRBG010000245.1:0-5269 GCA_035653735.1 Gemmataceae bacterium | reverse complement strand
CCTCGACGTTCCACATAGCCGGCTTGCCGTCGCGCGTGGTCCAGCCGGATAGATCCTTGCCGTCGAAGAGCACCTTCGCCCCCTTGGGAGCGGCCTTGGGCGTCTCGTCCTTTTTGTCCTCGGCACAGGCGACGGCCAACGCCATCAGCAGTCCGCCGCCGGTCAGTACGGCGAGAAGCGAACAGGATTGTTTGCGCAAGTTCATTTTCCATGCTCCTTAGAGTGGTGTGTAAGTAGGGGGGAAGCGGGCGCGGGGGAATTGTAGCAATGAAACGAGGAGCGGCCACGGATTGCTCAAGGAACCGTGAAGCTATCGACGCGCCATTGACCGTTCTGCTGCACGAGAATCAGCGTAAACGAAAGCGAGTTATTGGGGCCGACCACGGTGTAGCGAACTGTGCCCTGCGTGCCGCCCGTCGTCGAGGAGACGTTGAGGCCGGAGCATGTCATCGAAGTGTAGTTGCTGAGGGCCGGATACTGCGCGACGAATGCCTGAAATTGCGGAAAAGTCTGGCGCGCTTGAAATCCGGCGCTCGTCCGTCCATAAGCGCTCTGGAATTGGCCGGTGTGAATGTCTTCCACGAACGCATTCGATGCAGTCTGGAGCGCCTGGAACTCGGGGACAACCTTCGTCCACAACCGGTAGATCACGCCGGCACAACCAAGGACGATGACCAGTACCACGACGCCGACGATGCCGAGGACGAGCAGTAGGATTTTGATGGGAAACGCGCTGGATTCACGTGCGGAACTCATGGCGATCTCCTTCCATCAGGGTATTCGTTGAGGGAGCCGCCTCCTTTTTGCACAACACATCTATGATTGCTCCAACTCCTCGAACCGCCGCCACGATCCCGGATATGCCAGCAAGCGAAAACCATTTCGCCAGTGCCACAGCATGCTCGAATCGTTGCCGTTCATAAACGTGCTGGCCAACTGCTTGTATCCCAGCGCCAGTAGCTCGCGCACGGCGCCGCTCAAGAGCAATGTGCCGACGCCGCGGCCGGCGTCGAAGGGGCTGACAAAAATCCACGTCAAATGCGGCCGGCCGAGCCGTTGCGCCAGCGCATCGGGCGGCGGCGGCTCGTTCCAGTGGAAACTGTGCCAGTCGCTCGGATCTCGGTCGGGAAGCAGCGTCAGCAAAATGGCGCCGACATCCGCGCCGCGGTCGCCATCCGTGGCCACGAAGCTGGCCTGCTCGATCCACGGACCATCGCCGCCGGAGCGCGTGTGCTCCAGGGCATTGCGCGCCGCCACGAGCGCGCGGTCATCGTCCAAACCGCAGAAAGGCTGCTGGCGATCGAAAGCCGCCGAGAACAAGGACGCCAGGCCCTCCCAATCCGCCGGGCGCACCGTACGCAGCTTCGCCTTGCGGTTGGCCCCTTCCAGCGGACGCGCGGCCCACGGCTCCAGATCGAGCAGAGCGTGGTAGTAGCGCGGCCGGGGATTCAGCCAGGCGCGCTCGTGGAAATACTCGTACTTGTACGCCGCGTTGCGCGGCAGCTGCAGGAACTGCTCAAACGAGATCGGCAGTTCCAGTCGCGGCATCCACTCGTCGCACATGATCGCTCCCTTTGATGCCAGCCCGCAGCGCAAGCAAGGGACAGGCAACCCTTGCTTGCGCTGCGGGCTGGTCTCTATGATACCCAACATGAAAGTTGGAATCGTCGGATTTTCGGGTTCGGGCAAGAGCACGGTGTTTCACTGGCTGACGTGGGTGAAGCCGGATCCCTCCAAGAGCCAGACCGGGCAGGCGGGCATCGCGCGCATTCCCGATCCGCGTCTCGATTGGCTCTCCGCGAAGTTCGAGCCGCGCAAGACCACGCCAACGACTCTGGAGTTTCTCGACACGCCGGGGTTGTTGGCCGCGGAGCGGCGCGACAATCCGCGGCGTCTGGGCATCCTTCGCGAATCGGGCGGCTTGCTTGTCGTGCTCAACGGTTTCAACGAGCCGGACCTCGCCGGCCAGCTGCGACGCTTCCGCGAGGAGCTGATGTTCGCCGATCTGGAGATTGTCAGCAACCGCATCAGCCGGCTCACCGATCAGCTCCGCAAGCCCCGGCCGGCCAAGCAGAAAGAGGCCGACGAACAAGAATTGGCCCTGCTCCAGCGCATCGCCGCCGCCTTCGAAGCGAATCAATCGCCGGCCACGCTCGGTTTGAAGGACGACGAGGAAAAGGCCATCCGCAGTTTTCAATTGTTGACGCTCAAGCCGGAACTGGTGTTCGTCAACATCGCCGAGGACCGGCTCAATCAGCCGCTGCCGGCCGACCTTTTGACGCTGTCGCCCAATGCGTTGGCGGCGCCGGCCAAGCTGGAGCTGGAGCTGCATGAGCTGCCGGAAGAAGATCGGCAAATGTTCATGAACGATCTGGGACTGACGGATTTTCTCCGCGATGAGGTGCTGCGAAAGATTTTCGCATCGATGGGGCAGATCGTCTTTTTCACGGTTGGCGAGGACGAGTGTCGGGCGTGGAGCATGCCGAAGGGAGCCGACGCCGTCGTCGGCGCCAGCCAAATTCACACCGACCTGGCGCGCGGCTTCGTCCGCGCCGAGGTAGTCGCCTACGACGATTTCCATCGCGTCGGCTCGATGAAGGAAGCCAAAACGCACGGCGTCTATCGGCTGGAAGGCAAAACCTACGTCGTCCAGGACGGCGATATTATGCACATTTTGGCGTCTACATAGGCCTATATTGTCCTGGAATTCGCATGCTCAGTCGCGTCAACGCGGCGGAGAACGCTTGGCGTCCGCTTCGACGAGCCGTTTGAGACCGGTGCGGGCCTCATCGAGGAAGCGCGGCGGAGTCGTGGAGTTGGCTTCCATGAGCGAAATGGCGAACCGGGTAGCTCCAAGGGCCTCTCTGATCCTTTGGAAATTCTCCTCCTCCGACATGCCGACAAGACGAGAGGTGCTCTCAAACAAGCGGTAGCGGACGTATGCTCTTAGCCAGTCCGAACGCCACAGAAGCCAATCAAGAGTCAGATTCAACTCGTAGAGGAGTTCGTTGCTGATGTGCGGGAGGGCCTTGCCGGACAGAGCATCGCCGAGGAGGTTGATGTCAGCGAGCCCGGGAGGCTCTCGGGTGGAGTTGACGCCGGGACGTGCGATACCTCTCCCCGTCCGCACGACGCCCGCAGTCATCAGCACGCGCAACCAGCGAATAGCCTCGTCGGTTTTGCCATTGGCCATGTAGACTCTGCTCAGATGAGCAGCTGCCCTGCGCGTTAACCCGTGTCCGTCGCCCAACTTGTTCTTGCGTAGCGCGTAAGCCTTCCGTAGAAGAGCATTGGCAGCGTCGAGGCGGCCCAATCCCTCCTCCGCCAGCGACAGGTTCTCGTAGTAAAGCGCGACATCGATGTGGTCGGGACCTAAGATCTTGAGGAAGCGATCTTGAAGCGGTACGAGCACCTCGCGTGCCTCGCCGTACTTGCCCATCCGCGCATACAAGAACCCCAGGGTGTTCTCGAAGAAGAGTCCCTCCGGGTCTTTCGGGCCGAAGGTGCTGCGGGCCGCTTCGCGGGTGGAGAGCATGATTTCAAGTGCTTCCTCCTTGTTTCCCGGGATGTCGCCTTGCTGGTTGGCCATAAGCGCGTCAGCGAGGCTGAGCGCCGTGCGAATGGTGAGCGGATGCTCAAGCCCGTGCACCCGCTGTTGAGTCGCCAGGTTTTCGCGGTAGAGCTTCAACGCTTCTCGACTGCCGTTTCCAAGGGTGATCGTGGCCAGAATGTCGGCGGCGTATATCGTTTCTTCATGGTCGGGCCCCAGTTGGGCGCGGGCCTGCGCGAGCACCCCTCGCGCCATCCTCTCGTCGAAGCTGCCGAGCTTGTAGATCACCCAACAGAGCCGGTTCTTCGTGAAAATGCGCTCAGCCGCAGAGACGTCCGGCGCCTGATCCTGGCAGGCGACGGCACGCTCAAGCTCCTCGCGGGCACGCTTATAGAGACCCAGCCCGTAGTAAGTGTTGCCGATCGCGGAGCGGACCGCCCCCTCGACCTCTGGGTTGTTACTTATCGCGGAGTTGGCCTCAATGGCCCCGGCCGCCCTGTCGAGCAGTTCGCGGACCGTGAGCTGCTCGCCGGCCGGGTTGGACTTTGGGTCTGCCTGAGCCAGGAGATCGTTGACGAGAAACGAGTTGACCGCCTCGGCCCGCCGGCGCTCGCGCTCGACCTGTGCTCGCTCACGCTCGATTTGCGACCGCGAGCGGGCGATAAGAAAGACGCTAACAGCCAGCACGACCACCACAGTCTGAAGCAATGCGGCGCCAACGGCAACCGTGGTTCGGTGCTTGCGCGCCCAGCGACTGAGCCGGATCGTGACGGGGTCGCGATAGACCGATACCGGCTCGTCGGCCAGCCAGCGCTCCACATCCGCCGCCAGCTCCAACGCCGTGGCGTAACGCTCCTCGGGCTTGCGCGCCATCGCCGTGGAGCAGATCGCCTCCAGACCCAGCGGCACATCCGCCTTCACCTGACGCGCGGGCAGCGATTCGCCGCTCCCCGCCTTGCGCATCACCTCCGCGACATCTTGGCCTTCGATCGGCGGACGGCCCGTCAAGATCGTGTACAACGTGGCGCCCAGGCTGTAAATGTCGCTTGCCGGGCCGACGAGGTCCAGGCGCCCCGATGCCTGCTCCGGACTCATGTAGGCCGGGGTGCCCATCGCCGAGCCTGCCTGTGTCTCGATGGCGTCGGCCAGGCTTGGAACAAGAGTCGGTTCCGGCAGCCCCTCGCTGACACTCCGATCTTGTTCCTTCATCCCTGCTTTCGCCATGCCCCAATCGACCACCAGCGTCTCGCTGTACTGGCCCAGCATGATGTTGGCCGGCTTGATATCGCGATGGATGACGCCGCGGCTGTGGGCATAGGCAATGGTGTTGCAAATGGCGATAAAGCGCGTCAGCAAGGCTCGTCGCTCGGATTCCCGCGAACGGGCTTCGTTCTCACCGGATCGGTGAAAGCGGGCGATGGCATCTCTGAGGCTCTCTCCGCGGATGAAGCGCATGGCGTAATACGGCCGGCCGTCGGTGTACTGGCCCAGACAGTAGACTGGCACGATGCCCGGATGCTCTAGCCCGCCGGTAATCTCCGCCTCGCGGACGAAACGGCCGCGGCTGTACGTGTCGCCGGCTAAATAACTCCACGCTTACGCAGCAGTGGTCCTGGTTGCTTTAGCGCTATCATAGAGCGAAGTCTCGATAGCAAAATGACATCCGACGGACAGCCAGTCAAAAATAAGGTCCAAAAGCTCGTCGATATCTTGGCAGCG
>DASRBG010000244.1:0-4019 GCA_035653735.1 Gemmataceae bacterium | reverse complement strand
GCGATAGCTGCCGGGCGCAAGGGTATGCTGCCCCCTGACGTCAGGGCAATGAGAACGGGGTTTCGCATGGTCTGCCTTTCATCTCCAACCCAACGGGGACGCGGCAGGGGAGCGTGACTATGGTAGCACAGTTCATGGTGCCGGAGCTGTAGTGTGTTAACAAGGTCGTGAACTGGATTGCGCCGCCCTGGCAAGGACCGCATTTAGTAGACTAGAATATTAGACGGTAGCATTCTCGCCGACTATTCATCAGCCTAGCCGCATGCTCCAGAACAGCCCATAACTGGTCGCCGGCTATCGGCAGGTGACGCACGGTCTTGCCCCACACAGGCGCGACTTTAAGGTAGCCGACGTGGGGTGTTTTCGCTTGAGCAGGCACTATTCTCGCGGCAGATCGAACAGCCCTGATTGACGCCGCTGCTTTGCGTATCGCGGTTTAGCGCTGGGAAGGCGTAGTGCAGGAAGATGATCGACGAGACTGAGTTGGAGCCGGCCGAGAGCTCGGACGAACAGCAGGAAGACCTGATCGTTGATATCCTGACCGGTCAGGAGCGCAAGCCTACCGAGAAGGAACAGCTCGTTCAGCGCATGATACAGGTCCTCGCCGGTGAATACCACTTCCCCCTCGATGCCATGGAGCGCGATGTCCCTATTTCCGTCATCGTCGGCGGCAAGACCAAGCGGAGGATGGCGGATCTGGCTGTTTACCAGGTCGGGCAGCCTCACTTCATCAACTGTGTCGAGCGCCTTGTCGTCGTTCAACCGCCCGGCACGAAGTACAACGACCCCAACCGCGGCATCGACCTGCTGAAAGATCTCCTGGACGCCGTTCCCGCCTGCGAGTTCGGCCTCTGGACCAATGGCCACGACATCGCGTATTTGCAGAAGCGCGCCGGCCCCGTGGAATCCACCTTCGTCGAACTGTCCGATTTCCCCGGTAGCGGCGAATCACTCGACGACCTCAACCGCCCCGACCGGCGCGTCAGCCGCGTCGCCGTGGCCGAGGACTTGCGCGACACGGTCCTCCGCTGCCACGACTATCTCTACGGCAATCAGTC
Organism: Gemmataceae bacterium; assembly: GCA_035653735.1. Lineage (GTDB taxonomy): Bacteria > Planctomycetota > Planctomycetia > Gemmatales > Gemmataceae > JAJPHU01. The sequence continues at coordinate 2,961 of DASRBG010000244.1, read as the reverse complement.
TATGACCGCGCCGCGGGCGTTCGGCGAGATGGTGAAACTGATCTTCTGCAAGATCTATGACGAGCGCCAGCTACGTTCCAGTACCTCATATGTTCGGCAGTTCTGGGTAGGCGTGACCGAACGTAACGACCCCGAAGGACAGAAGGCGATTACCGGACGCATCAAGAGCCTCTTCGAGCGAGTGAAAGCCGACGAGGATCTGCGCGATGTCTTTCGTCCTGGCGATGAGATCGATCTGGAGCCGAGGCATCTGGCTTGGATCGCGGGCGAGCTCTCGCGCTACACGTTCCTCGATGCCGAGGTGGATGTCAAGGGCATGGCCTACGAAGCCATGGTGGCGACGACTATGAAGCGCGAACGTGGCCAATTCTTCACGCCGCGCAACGTGGTCGAGTTCATGGTCGACATGCTGGCGCCGCAGCCCGGCGAGCGCGTCCTCGACCCGGCGTGCGGCAGCGGGCGCTTTCTCGTCGCTTGCCTCGATCGTTTCCGGCGCATGCGCGCCGAGGCGATGGGACCCGCGTCGGATATGGAGTTGCGTCGCCGCCGCAATAGTGAGTCCATCGTCCGCGAAGCGGCCGCGTACGCGCGTGACTGCCTGTTCGGCGTCGATGTCGACCCCGAGCTCCAGCGGGCCGCCAAGATGAATATGTTGATCAACAACGATGGGCATGGCAATCTGTTCGTCGCCAATAGCCTGGAGGTGACGCCCCTCTCCGTCGCCGAAAGGGCCTTCCGCGGCGCTGAACATCTGGGGTTCGGAACCTTCGACGTCGTGCTGACGAATCCGCCGTTCGGCGCGAAGATACCGATCGACGACCCGCACGTCCTGGCCGGTTTCGACCTCGGACACCGCTGGAAGCAGGAAAGCGGCACCTGGGTCAAGCAGGAGGGTGCGCTGCGTCCGAAGATGCCGCCGGAGATCCTGTTCATTGAGCGGTGTCTGCAATGGCTCAACGACGGCGGGCGCATGGCTATTGTGGTGCCGGACGGCATCCTCGGCAATCCGGATAACGAACCCATACGCGCCTGGATCCTTGAGCACGCCCGCGTCCTGGCGTCGATCGACCTGCCCGTCGAGGCCTTTCTGCCCCAGGTCGGCGTTCAGGCCTCTCTACTGTTCTTGCAGAAGAAGAGCTTGCGGGAAATCAATGCAGGCGTTGATGAGGATTATCCGATCTTCATGGCCATCGCCGAATATGTCGGGCACGACCGCAGGGGTAACTCCATCTTCCGCCGCGATCCCGATGGATACGATCTTTTCGAGTCCTACAACATCGAGTTGCCTGTATTGAGGGACGGCCGCGAGGTCGTGGAGCGTCGGCAACTACGGCGTAAGCAACTTGCCGACGACTTGCCCGCTATTGCCGGGGCATACAGGGCCTGGAAAGAGCGAGGCATATGTCCGGCTTGATGCAAGACGTTCAAGGGGGCGACACGGTTCAAGCCTTTATCGCACGCCGTAGATGGTTGGCCGAGCAGGGCCGACGTCTGGATGCTTCAGCGTATGGGAGTGGTGGGCTCCAAGCTCGTGACCTCGTCATGACCGGTCCATGGAAGAGACTTCGACTGGACCAGGCGACAAGTAGGATGTTCTACGAAGCGCGCTTTTCGCGAACTTATGTCGCGGCCACACCCACTGGTGTGCCTTACCTTACGGGCTCCGACATGCTCTTGGCGGACTTGAATGGCGTGTCGCACATCTCGCGAAGAAAAACGGAAAACCTCGCTGACTTGATTGTGCATACGGGGTGGACTCTGATGACGCGATCCGGAACGATCGGTCGTACAGCTTATGTCCGTCCCGAAATGCACGGTATGGTAGCTTCGGACGATGTAATCCGCCTAGTACCAAATGCGGATGCCGTTGCTCCAGGGTACCTCTTCGCGTTCCTCACGTCTGCGACAGCACAGGCGATGATTCGGCAAAGGGTATACGGCAGCGTCGTACAACACATCGAACCACATCACATCGCAGATCTACCAGTGCCTCTTCCGGATTCGACCGTACAGGAGCGCATTCACGGCTTAGTGGTGCGCGCTGCCGAGGCGAGGACGGAGGCCGGCTGCCTGCTAGACGAGGTTGCGGCCCACTTTAACGCCCTTGTTCCCCCCATGCCCAGCGTTCACGAGCACGCTCGGGCAGAGGGAATCGTTCGCCGCTCCACCTTGAACTACCGCCTTGATGCGTTTCATCATGTGGGTTGGGCCGCTGAATCAGGCGGACTAGCGGGAACACCGCTTGGAGAATTGGGGCACGTATCACGGCCAGGTATCGTCAAACGAATCTACGTTGAGCGCGGCGTCCCCTTCGTGTCCGGCATTGATGTTTATCAGGCACGCGTGACTTTTCGCGAACGTATCAGGCGCCTCGACGCTGAGTTGGCGAATGCTCTCGTCGAACGCGGACAGATACTTGTGCAAAGGTCTGGCCAGCGCTATGGCCTTCTTGGGAGGCCAGCACTCGTTACCCAATGGATGGACGGGTGGGCAACGTCAGAGGACCTACTGAACATCACACTTCACAGCAAGGAAGACATTGCGTCGGTTTTTGCATTTCTGCGAAGCGATGTGGGACGAAGAGCTGTCTTGCGAAGCTCATATGGGACGTCGATACCTCACTTGAATCCAGACGGGCTGGCGGCGGTCAAAGTGGCGACCTGTCCAGCATCGCTTGCCTCTAAAGCACAATCGGCCTTGGATCTTCGCGAGCAGGCCGATGCGGACGAGGAGCAGGCCATCAGAGAGGTGGAGGCATGGCTGAACTGCTAGAACCTCCGGGCGGCGCCGGTCCGGTCAATGAGGGTGAACGGCGCCTCGTCGCCGCACTGCTGGAGCACTTGCCGTCGAATTACCTGATCGCTCCCAACGTCGAGATTGCGGACCCCGGCCGGCAGAGGTATGAGTTCGACGCCATCGTCGTGGCACCTCACGCCGTCTACGTCATCGAGATCAAGGATT
>DASRBG010000243.1:0-3429 GCA_035653735.1 Gemmataceae bacterium | reverse complement strand
AGGCGACGTGCTGATTGAGCTCGATTCCACCATGGTTCAAGGCGAGGTCAATCATCTGCAAGGCGATTTAGTGTCAGCCAGGCTGGACATCGCTCGCCTGCGCGCTGCGCTCGCCGATACGGATGATCCGGCCTCTGCATTCCATCCACCGGAAGCCGCAGACCCCGCCCAAATCGCAACGCAGCGACAGTTTTTGCTGACGCAGGTCGCCGAACACCGGGCCAAAATCGCAGCTCTTGATGGGCAACGGGCCCAGAAGGAGGCAGAACTCGCGTCCATCACGGCCACCGTCAACAAACTTGATGCGGTGATTCCGACGATCGAGGAGCGCGTCAACATTCGCAAGACGCTGAACGAGTTTGGTTCGAAGCTGCAATATTATGAGGTCCTGCAGCAACTGACCGAGAGCCAGCAGGAACGCCTGGTCCAGAAGAGCCATATCAAGGAGGCCCAAGCCGCCATTGCCGCGATCATCGAAACGCGCGCGCAGACGGTCGGCGAATACCGTCGCACCCTGTTCAGCGACCTCACCGAAGCCGAGCGGAAGGCTGCCGGACTGGCAGCAGACCTATCCAAGGCGCAAGAGCGGCTCAAGCTTCAGGATCTGCGGGCGCCGGTCTCCGGCATGGTGCAACAACTGGCCGTCCATACGGTCGGAGGCGTTGTCACGCCTGCACAAACTCTGATGGTCGTCGTGCCGGCGGACGGGCCGCTTGAAATCGAAGCGATGGTGAGCAACCGGGATATTGGCTTCGTCCACATCGGGGACGAGGTGCAGATCAAGGTCGATACGTTTGATTTCACCAGATATGGGTTGCTTCACGGCAGGGTCCGCACAATCTCGTCCGACTCAATTGCGCGTGAGGCGCAGAATGACAAACAGAAGCAAGACCTGACCGGCTCACCAGAGGCGAGCAGCGAGCCCGAAGGCCAGCAGCTGACCTATGCGGCGCGCATTGCCGTGGAGAAGCCACAGCTGCAGGTTGAGGACAAGACAGTCACCCTTTCACCCGGAATGGCGGTTACAGCCGAGATCAAGACCGGATCTCGACGCGTGATCAGCTACCTGCTGTCGCCGTTGTTGAAATACAGGCAGGAAAGCCTCAGAGAAAGATAGCATGCCGTTTGCTTGCGTCCTCTACCCGGAGCAGCCAGCAAGTCGATCGAAGGTGCAGAACTTATCTCTCAGATTTTTTAAGTCTTTCAGTCAAGAGCTTCGACGTTTTGGCAGGACTAAAGGCATGCCCAAGCAATGAACAGTCCCGCCGAAAGCCGATCCATGCGCCGCAAACCATCGCCGGCAAAGGCGTGGCTCAAGGCCATTGAGCTGACGGCGCGTGTCGAAGCCGAGCCTCAGCGTTTGTTTGCCGACGTGGTCGAACAATGGGCCGAACGGCAGCCGGAGGGACCGGCGCTGCTCTCGCGGCGTGCAAGCTTCACTTACCGAGAACTGGCTGGCCGGATCAACCAATATGCCCGCTGGGCCCTGCGGGAACGAATTGGGAAGGGCAGCACGGTTGGCCTGATCATGCCGAACTGCCCGGACTATCTCGCCTGCTGGCTCGGCATCAGCATGGTCGGTGGCGTGGTGGCATTGGTCAATACCAAGCTGGTCGGCCGATCGCTGGCTCATTGCATCAATGTCGCCGGCGCCGGTCACCTGATTGTGGCTGAGGACTATGTCGAGACGTTTGAAACGGCCCGTCAGCATCTCACGCTGGCGCCAAAAGTCTGGAGCCCAGCTGGTACTGACAGGAGAGCTGATCTTGCGGCAGAGCTGAATGCCGCGGATACCGGCCCGCTCTCGCGCTCGGAGCGCGGCGAAGTGACGATCGATGATCGCGCGCTCCTGATCTACACCTCGGGCACCACGGGGCTGCCGAAAGCAGCCAACATCAGCCATCGGCGCATTCTCAACTGGGGCGCCTGGTTCGCCGGCCTGTCGAACGCATCCCCCGACGATCGCCTCTACGATTGCCTGCCATTGTTTCATTCGGTGGGAGGTGTTGCTGCGCCATGCAGCATGTTGGTCGCGGGGGGATCGGTGGTGATCGCGGAAAAATTCTCCGCAACGAAGTTCTGGGATGACATCGCGGGGTTTGATTGCACGATATTCCAGTATATCGGGGAGCTCTGTCGCTATCTGCTGAACACAGCGGCGACAGAGCCTGAGACAAGGCATCGGCTGCGGCTCGCTGTCGGCAATGGGCTCCGCGCCGACATCTGGGAAGCGTTCGCCGAGCGGTTTGCCATCCCGCAAATTCTCGAGTTCTATGCCGCCACGGAAGGCAATTTCTCGCTGTTCAATGTCGAGGGCAAAACAGGTGCGATGGGCCGGATTCCACCGTTGCTCGCGCATCGCTTTCCTGCAGCGATCATCCGGGTGGATGCAGAGAGCGGCGCTCCTGTCCGCGACGAAAATGGACTATGTCGATCCTGCAGCGTCGGCGAATCCGGCGAGGCGATTGGACGCATTGGCCCGGCGGATCAGGGCGGCGGTCGGTTTGAGGGTTACACCGACGCCGCCGAGTCCGACAAGAAGATCATGCGCGACGTGTTTGCCAAGGGCGACGCCTGGTTTCGCACGGGCGATCTGATGAGGATCGACGAACACGGATTTTTCTATTTCATCGATCGTGTCGGCGACACGTTTCGCTGGAAAGGTGAAAACGTCGCGACCAGCGAAGTGAATGACGCAATCAGGGATTGCCCCAATGTCCTTGACGCATCAACCTATGGCGTCAGCGTTCCGGGCACGGATGGCCGCGCCGGGATGGCAGCGATTGTCGTCAACGAGGCCTTCGACCTGAAGCTCTTGGCCGACCATCTGTCCGGCCGATTACCGCCCTATGCCATCCCCGTGTTCGTGCGGCTTTGCAAGACCCTCGACACAACGGAAACGTTTAAACAAAAGAAAAATCAACTAACGCGCGACGGCTTTGATCCCGCCGTGATCCCGGACCCGCTTTTTCTCAGGGATCCGGCAGATGGCCATTTTCGGTCGATCGATCATGTGGTTTATTCTCGAATTGCCAATGGATTAATTAAGCTGTAAATTAAATAACTGGAAATAACCTAATCTGGTATATTGCCGGTATTCGAAAGACATCGAGTTTCTTGAAAGAGATTGGACAAAAGGAATGCCATCCATGTCGGTAAGGTCACGCATTTTCTCGGCCATGCAGCAGATTGCGGAGGAGCAGCAGATCACGCTTCCGCCGCTTCAAGATGATCTCTCGCTCCATGAGACGGGGTTGGATTCGCTGGCGTTTGCGATCCTGGTCGCGCGGCTGGAGGACGATCTGGGGATCGACCCATTTACGCTTGCCGAGGAAGCGACTTTTCCCGCGACCGTCGGCGATCTTGTCAGGGCCTATGAAAGCGTTCCCGCGTGAGATGTTTGCCCTTCGCGATTATCTTGGTCCGGAG
>DASRBG010000242.1:0-2569 GCA_035653735.1 Gemmataceae bacterium | reverse complement strand
TCGTCCCCACGTAGACAGCATCCTCGGCGTAGAAATGCGAGAGCTTAGCGGCGTCGCCCTGCTTGAAGACCTGACTATAGGGAGCGAGCAGGTTCTCCACCTTTCGCATGGCATCGGCGTCGCTCGTTCTCTGCTGGGCCATGGCCGGGCCGGAGCATAGGGCTGCTATCGCGAGCAGATACACCGCGTTCCGCATGACACTCCTCCACTTTTTGGTTCGCTGTTGCGAAACGCTCTCATGCACGCGGCTGCTCCGGAGCAGTATTTCGGCGCTCGCCAGCCCTTAGCCCAAGTAGACCGAGAATTGAAGCGAAAGCCCGAGGCGTTCGCACCGCGAGGAGCGCAACCCCTGCCGGGACGCCGCCTCGGGCTCGCGCCGCTCTGCCGTGCTCGGCGGCGCCGTCCCGTCAAGCAGCGTCGATATTGATCGCGAGTTCATGGGCACCAGCAATCATGGGCATCATCTCTTCCGCCCGGCGCAGTATGGCGCTCTTCCTGCCCGCTCCCGCGTCCATCTGGTTTTCCATTTGCATGGTGCGGATGAGATATCGCAACCCGACGCGCTCGCTTGCCCATCTGCGCCGGCCATCCTGCCAGCCGCGCGCGAGATCAAAGATCCTCTTTGTGTCGGTAAGCTTACCGAGCGCGCGGCGCACACTCGAAAGCGGACTTTCCGCAACGATCGTGACGCCGTCGGCGTTCGGCTCAGGCCGAAGAGCGCGAGCGGTCAAGGTGAATGTGTCCACCGTCTCGGCGCTGGCTTCCAAGATCGATAGAAGCTCGCGCTGAAGCCTGCCGTGCCCCTTGCTCATAAGTGGTCGCTTCAGCAGATCAACATCCGGCGCCTGAGCCGGAAGCAACAATAGCGACGGGCAAAGGTCCGACTCATTCGCGAGGTGAGCATAGATCCACCAATCTGAAAGAGCGATGCGCGTTCCTAGTGGATCAAATCTGACATTTCGATTCGCATTGGGATTCCCGGCGAGACTCGCCTGTGCGAGTCTATGGAATGCACGAGCGAACGAACATTCGATTGAGCGCCGCCGAGCGCAGGCAGCTTGAAGCGGTGGTGGCGAACCGCAACAGCCCGCAAAAGCATGTCTGGCGGGCAAAGATCGTCCTTCTGACGGCGGATGGTCGCGGTACGGCCGAGATCATGCGCGCGACCGGAAAGGCCAAGACCGTCATCTGGCGCTGGCAGGACCGGTTCTGCGAGGAGGGCGCCGCCGGGCTGTGGCGGGACAAGACCCGCCCCTCGCGCGTGCCGCCGCTGGCGCCGGCGGTGGCCGAGCACGTCGTCGCGCTGACCGTGGCCGGCCCACCGCCCGGGGCCAGCCATTGGACCGGCACGGCGATGGCCAAGGCCGCCGGGATCAGCGTCAGCTCGGTCCAGCGCATCTGGCGCGCCCATGGCTTGCAGCCGCATCGCGTGCGTCAGTTCAAGCTGTCCAACGACCCGCAGTTTGCCGCCAAGCTCAAGGACATCGTCGGGCTCTACGTCAATCCGCCCGACCACGCCATCGTGCTCTCGGTCGACGAGAAGAGCCAGATCCAGGCGCTCGACCGCACCCAGCCGGGGTTGCCGATGAAGAAGGGGCGCGCCGGCACCATGACCCATGACTATAAGCGGCATGGCGTCACCACCCTGTTCGCCGCGCTCAACGTGCTCGAAGGCAAGGTGATCGGCCAGTGCATGAAGCGCCACCGCCATCAGGAGTTCATCCGCTTTCTCAACGTCATCGACGCCAGACTGGCCCAGAAGAAGACGATCCATGTCATCGTCGACAACTATGCCGCCCACAAGCATCCCAAGGTCTTAGAGTGGCTCGAGCGCCATCCGCGCTTCATCTTCCACTTCACCCCGACATCGGCCTCGTGGCTCAATGCCGTCGAGGGGTTGTTTGCCAAGCTCGCCCAGAACCGCCTCAGACGCGGCGTGTTCCGATCCTTGCAGGAGCTTAAGGACGCTATTCACTGCTTCCTCGACGATACCAATGCCAGCCCCAAACCCTTTACCTGGACCAAAGACCCCAACATGATCATCGCCGCCGTCAAACGAGGGCACCAAGTGTTAGATTCGATCCACTAGCTAGTGATAGTCCACGATCTCGACCTCGTAAGCGCCATCGTCCCGCCACACGAAGCACACCCGCCATTGATCGTTAATTCGGATGCTATGTTGTCCACGTCGATCGCCGCTCAGCGCTTCCAAGGGGACTCGCAAGGCTCGGTAGAGCCGTCGCAGCTTCCAGCATGATCAATTTCCGCTCTGTCGCCTTCCTGAAAGGCTGAAAGCGCTTTAGACGCCGGCCGTTGAAAAGCGCCTCGGTATCCTTGTCCCGAAAGGTGCGGATCATGACCGGATGATAGCATCAGGATGCGTTACGTCAAGCGTAACGCTTCGCCCCGAGTGGCATCTTTACCTGACTGTAGCTTCAGCTAGCATCGCACGAACCGGAACAGGGAGGCACCCATGACCACATCCACCAAAGCCGCGATCGTCACCGGCGCGGGCAGCGGCATCGGCCGTGCGGCGGCCGTGGCCTTGATGAAGGAAGGCTATGCGCTC
>DASRBG010000241.1:0-3078 GCA_035653735.1 Gemmataceae bacterium | reverse complement strand
CCTCGGGCTGCCCAAGCAGGAGCACTGGATCTATGAGCACCTCGAGCGACTGAAAGTGCCCGTGATTGTGGCCGTCGGAGCCGCGTTCAAGTTTGTGGCGGGAACGGTGAAGGAAGCGCCGCGCGCGGTCAGCAATCTGGGGCTTGAATGGTTCTGGCGACTGCTGCGCGAGCCGAAAAAGTGCTGGCACCGGTCGCTCGTGTACGGACCGCAATTCGCGCTGCATTCTTACCTGGAACTGAAAGGCCTTCGCAAATACGACTGAAGGAGGGAGCGATGATGAACTGGAACGGCAAACGCGTGCTGGTGACCGGAGGGGCTTCCTTTATCGGCTCGCACCTGGTGGACGCATTGGTCGATCGCGGCGCGCGGGTGCGGGTGGTTGACAATCTTTCGAGCGGCAAACGCGAAAACCTGCAATCGCACCTCGAGTCCGGCCGCATCGACTTCCGCCACGCCGACCTGCTCCGGCCCCGCGTGGCGCAGGAGGCGGTCCGCGACATCGAGGTCATCTTTCACCTTGCGGCGGACCATGGCGGGCGCGGCTACGTGGACCTGCATCAGGCGGCGTGCGCCACGAACCTGACGCTCGACGGCATGCTGTTCCTCGCGGCGCGCGAAGCAGGTGTTGATAAAGTAGTTTATGCCTCATCGGGGTGTGTTTATCCCAATCATATTCAAACGGACCCTTCGCAGGTCCTCTACCTGACCGAAGACATGGTGGGTCCGCCCTATGACGCCGACAACATGTACGGCTGGGCCAAGCTGATGGCGGAAATGACGCTGCAGGCGTACTACCGCGACTTCGGCCTGAAGTCCGCCTGCTGCCGCTACTTCACGGTTTACGGCGAGCGCGGCCACGAGAACCACGCCGTGATTGCCATGATCGCGCGCGCCTTCATCCGGCAGGACCCCTTTGTCGTCTGGGGCAACGGTGAGCAGGTCCGCAACTGGACCCACGTCAGCGATATTGTTTCGGGCACCCTCCGCGCCGCGGAAGTGATCGATGACGGCTCTGCGGTGAACCTCGGCACGATGGAGCGCACCCGCGTGATCGACGCCGTGCGCGAGGTGCTGCGCTACACCGGCCACAACGCGCGCATCGAACTCCACCCGGAGATGCCCACCGGCCCGATGAACCGCGTGGCGGACAACTCGCTCGCACGCGAACTGCTCGGCTGGGAGCCGAAAGTGAAATTCATGGACGGCCTGCGCCGCACCATCGACTGGTATTTCTCCACGAAGGACCGCGACCACGTCCGCGCCGTACTCGATTCTCTTCTGACCGAGCGCACCTTGCGACCGGCCGCCTCCCAGGCGCAGCCATCCTGAGCGCCGCGAAGGGCCCCGGCCATTGACCTGTAAACCCGCATGAACACCGTTGAAACCGCCGCCCGGCCGGCGATGCACGTTGGCGCGCGCGTGCTGGCGCGCAACACGCTGCTGAACCTGATTGGCCGCGTCGTGCCCCTGCTGGTGGGTGTGGTGGCGATGCCGTACGTGATCCGCCATCTGGGCCCGGACCGTTTCGGTCTGCTCTCGCTCGCCTGGATGGTGGTGGGTTATTTTGCCATCTTCAATCTCGGCATCGGCCCGGCCACCACCAAGTTTGTCGCGGAGTTCCTCGGCCGCGGCGAAACCGAAAAGCTCCCGCAGCTTGTCGGGACGGCCGTCATCAGCCAGACGTGCCTGGGGCTCTGCGCCGGAGTCCTGCTGGCGATGGCCTCGCCGCTCATCGTCTCCCGCCTGCTGCGCATCCCGCCCGACCTCCATCCGCAGGCGCGCCTGATTTTCCTGATCATGGCCGCCGCGCTGCCCGTGGATTTCTCCATCGGCTCGCTGACGGGCGTCCTGGCGGCCTCGCAGCGCTTCGACCTGCTCAACGCCATCGGCATTCCCTCGAGCGCGCTCACTTACCTTCTGCCCGCCGGCGCGCTCGCCCTCGGCTTCGGATTGCCGCCCATCGTGCTCTTTCTCGTGATGGCGCGCGTTGCCGGGGCCGCCGTGCTCGCCCTCCTCTGCCTGCGCCTCTATCCCCAATTGCGCCGCCCGCGCTTCGACCGCCGCCTCGTCCGCCCGCTGCTCGGCTTCGGCGGCTGGATGACCGTGTGCGGTTCCTTGGGCTCTTTTGTGGCCTATTCTGACCGATTCCTCATCGGCGCGATCATCTCTGTAGCCGCCGTCGGTTTCTATACACCGCCCTCCATGATTTCAAGCAAGCTGGGTATCGTGTCCGGCAGCCTCACGGCCACGCTCTTTCCAGCCTTCAGCGCCGCCGCCGGGCGCGGCGACCTTGAATGGATCAGGAGCGCCCTCGTCCGCTCGCTCAAGTTCCTGCTTCTCATCATGGGTCCCGTGGCCCTGCTGATGATCTTCTTTGCCCGGCCGATCCTTACCTTTTGGGTCGGCGCAAAGTTCGCCGCCGAGGGCGGGCTCGTTCTTCAGATTCTGGCGATCGGAGTGCTCATCAACTCGCTCAACTACGTTCCCTACACCGTTCTACAAGCCACCGGGCGTCCTGACCTTGCGGCCAGGCTGCTTGCGACGCAGGTTCCTGTTTACGTGCTGGGCGCCTGGTTGCTGATGAAGTACTTCGGCCTTCCGGGTGCCGCGCTGGCGTGGTCCTTGCGAATGCTGCTTGAATTCTTCCTTTACACAGCCGGGGCCTGCTGGGTCACGCGCACATCGCCCCGCATTCTTACCGCGCGAGACCTTCGGCGCAGTGCGGCGGCGCTGGCGGCGCTGGCGGCATTGCTTGCGGTCCTGTGGGCCTCGACCCACGCGCTTATCACAGACGCGGCCTTTGCCCTGCTCCTTGGCGGCGCATTTCTTCTCGCCGCCTGGCGCTATGCTTTGAACGCCGAGGAAAAATGGCAGATCAAACTCTGGCTCAAACTGGCGCGGTGAATCCGCCCGCTCAGCAGGAGCCGCGCAAAGTCAGCATCATCATCAACAACTACAATTACGGACGTTTCCTGCGCGATGCCATCGAAAGCGCCCTGGCCCAGACGTACCCGAATGTCGAAGTGATTGTGGTCGATGACGGCTCGACGGACAACTCTCGCGAAATCATTGCCA
>DASRBG010000240.1:0-20511 GCA_035653735.1 Gemmataceae bacterium | reverse complement strand
TCATCGCGCGTTGTCGCAATGAGGACGGCGGCTACGGCGTCGCGCCCGGCCTGCCGTCGAACGTCGGCGGCTGCTACTACGCGGGCATCATTCTTCACTGGCTCGACGAAAAATGACCACCGCTTACATCGCTCTGGGTAGCAACCTCGGCGACCGCGATGACTATTTGCAGCGCGCCCTGGCAGCCTTGCGACAAACAGAAGGCATCGATGTGACGCGCGTTTCGCCGGTATATGAGACGCGGCCGGTCGGCGGACCTGCTGGGCAGGGGGCGTACCTGAACGCTGTTGCCGAGGTGCGAACCGAGCGCTCCGCGCAGAATCTCCTGGATACGCTGCTTGCAATCGAGCAAAGTCTGGGACGCGAGCGGACAGGTGGGACCGGCGTCCCGCCGGTCGAGCGCTATGGCCCACGCACGATCGATCTCGATTTGCTCTTTTATGGCGATCTTATTCACGAAGATGCGCGGTTGATCGTTCCTCATCCACGGTTGCACGAACGCCTCTTCGTGCTGCAACCGCTAGCGCAGCTGGCACCTGGCCTTGTTCACCCCGTCTTGAAACAGAGCATCGCCGATCTGCTCGACGATCTGCAAGGACTGCGCCTGCACGGCAGCGCTCCGGGGCGTGAGTTGGCGGGGCGGCGAGCGTTGGTCACGGGTTCGACGAGCGGCATCGGTCGCGCCATCGCGCTGGAGTTGGCGGCGGCAGGGGCGGATGTGATTGTTCATGGCCGGCGCTCGCGCCAGGCAGCGGAAGAAACCGGCGCGGAAATTCGCCGGGCCGGTGTTCGCGGCGAGGTTCGGCTGGCGGATCTATCGGAAGCCGAGACGTGCCGGCGTTTGGTGGAAGAGGCGTGGGCTTGCTGGAACGGACTGGATATTTGGATCAACAACGCCGGCGCGGATACGCTCACGGGGGAGGCAGCGAGCTGGACGTTCGAGCGCAAGCTACGCGAGCTACTGGCCGTCGATGTGACGGCGACCATGATCCTGTCGCGCGAAGCCGGACGTCGCATGCGCGAGGCGGTCGGTGGGACCGGCGTCTCGCCGGTCATCCTCAACATGGGTTGGGACCAGGCCGAGACCGGCATGGAGGGCGACAGCGGCGAATTGTTCGCGGCGAGCAAGGGCGCGATCATGGCGTTCAGTCGCAGTCTGGCTTTGAGCTTGGCGCCTGTGGTACGCGTCAATTGCCTGGCGCCGGGCTGGATACGCACGGCCTGGGGCGAAGGCGCATCGCGGCGTTGGCACGAGCGCGTTGTGCGTGAGACGCCGTTGCAACGCTGGGGCCGGCCGGAGGACGTGGCCGCCGCGGCGCGCTGGCTCGTCTCGCCGGCGGCGGCGTTCCTCACGGGACAGATCCTCCGCATCAACGGCGGCGCGGTACGGAGCTAAGTCTCTAACCACAGAGTCACAGAGAGCACAGAGAAAAACACAGAAAGAAACAAAAACCAAGACAAAATAATTCCTTTGCAGTGTATCCATTTTCTCGTTTCTGTTTTTCTTTCTGTGTTTTTCTCTGTGCTCTCTGTGACTCTGTGGTTAGTTCCTCTTTTCGGGAACGCTAATGAAGTCCGCACAGCGAGCGGTATTGTTTCAAGGCGGTCTACTGGTGTTGGCGCTGCTGGGATTGGGTTACATTGCCTGGCAGCGCTATCACCCGCCGGTCCAGCCCACCTACGAAGGCAAGACGCTGGACCAATGGATAGCAGATTTAGGCGATCCGGATTACCCTGTAAGCGATCATGCGGCTGACGTGCTTGCGGATGCCGGCGTCCAGGCCGTGCCGGTCCTGGTCGAAGCTTGTGGTCAAGAAGATATTCGTCTGCACCGTCGCGCCGCCGCGGTTTTGATACGCATCGGCACGCCGGCCGCGAGCGGAGTGGTAGATGCGCTAAAAAATAAGTTCCTGGGGCAGCGTATCGAGGTCGTTCTGGTGCGCCTGGTTCCGGCAGCCGTGCCTGCTCTGCGTGAAGCGCTCGGGGACGATAAGACGGGCGAAGCGGCGGCCCATGTTCTCGGTCTCATCGGGCCGCGCGCCGACGATGCCGTGCCCGATCTGATCGCACTTCTTCAGCGAAAACAATCTCCCACAGGACCGCGGAGCGAAGCCGCCTTCGCTCTGGGGCACATCGGCGAACCCGCCGGCGACATTGTCAAGGCGCTGAGCGCCGCTCTCAGGGATGAGAAGATGGAAGTGCGCCAGCAAGCGGCCGAGGCGCTGGGCTGGATTGGACCGCCGGCGCGGCCGGCGGTGCCCGCGCTCATCGCCACCCTCAAGGACGACGAATCGAAAGTGGCGAGAAAAGCGTGTCAAGCTTTATCTTTTCTCGGTGATTCGGAATCGGCGCCCGCTCTGCTGACAGCGTTCCAGGACAATCGTGCGGAGGTCGCGGCAGAGGCGGGCCGGGCGCTGTGGCGGCTGGGACCGAAGGCCGAGCAGGTTGTACCTTCGCTTTTGTCGATGGCCCAGGGATCCATCGCGAAATCGGCGCACCCGCGCGCTCTGTTGGCCTCGTTTGGTCCGCGCATCGTTGGAGTGTTGGAGAAGGCGCTGCGCGACGAGAAAGCCGAGCGACGCGAGGCGGCCGCCGAGGTGCTGGGACGCATCGGCCCTCCGGCGCGCGCGGCCGTGCCGTCCCTGGTCGCCGCGCTCAAGGACAAATCTTCCGCCGTGGCGCTGACGGCGGCGATGGCGTTGGCCCAGATCGATGCGACGCGCGCCGCCGCGGCCGTGCCGTTGCTGGCGGATTCGCTTGATGTTCCCGGCGCGGCCGTGGCGCTAGCGAACATTGGCCCGGACGCCCGCGCCGCCGTGCCAGCCCTCATCGCCGCCTTGAAGCCGCGCAAGGACGCGGCCAACCAGGAAGCGTTACGCGCCAGCGCACGGGTTGCCCTGGCGCGGATCGGCATGCCGGCCGTGCCCGCCTTGATCGAGGCACTCAAAGACAAACGGGAGGGCGTGGCGCCGTTGGCCGGCGAGGCGCTGGGCTGGCTCCTGCCGCCTTCCAAAGAAGCCGTTCCCGCCCTGCGTGAGACGCTCAAAAATGATCGCGCCCATGCCGCGGTTTACGCCCACGCTTTGGGACAGCTCGGCTCGCTGGCGCGCCCCGCTGTCCCCAACCTGACGGACCTGCTGACAGACCCCGCGGTCCGATCCGAGGCGGTCGTGGCGCTGGTAAGCATCGATGCGGATCAGGCGCCCAAAGTCGTCCCGCTGCTCATCAAGGATGCTCAGGCAACGGACGAGAAACTGCGGCAAGCGGCGATGCTGGCCCTGGCACGTCTTGGACCCGCGGCCGCCCCCGTGGTCCCGAGCCTGGCGATTCTTTTGAAAGATCCGAGCGTGGCCCTTCGCAAATTGTCCCTTGTTTTGTTGGGAGAAATCGGTCCCGCTTCGCGCTCCGCACTCCCTAATTTGGTCGCGGCACTGTCCGACTCGGATAACGGGGTGCGTGCCGGCGCCGCCCACCTGCTGGAACAGTTCGGCCCCGAAGCCTCGGAGGCGGTCCCGGCCCTCATCGCCAATTTGCGTGTTGCTCAGATGGAAGTACGCGCGACGGCGGCTTCCACTCTGGGACATATCGGCCCGGGTGCCAAAGATGCGTTGCGGCCGCTCTTGGAATGCGTCCTCGATCCGGATGCGAATGTTCGCTATGCCGCGACCCTGTCGCTGGGACGCATCGATCCTCAGTTCGCCAAGGCGGTGCCGGCCCTGCGAGATGCCTTACGCGATTCCTCTCCCGATGTGCAGCTAGCGGCGATCGATTCGCTAAGCCACATCGACCACGCCGCCGCCGTCAAAGATGGCGTGCCCGTCCTCCTTGCCCTTAACGGCAAGCCCGAAGATCTCAGCGTGCGTTTCCGGGCAACGGATGGGCTTAGCGAATTGGCTCCCGAACAGGCCAAGAAGTCGGCCATGCCGTGGCTATTGATTGAACTGACCGACGCCGATCCCAGCGGCGTCAACTACGCCGCGCGTTTGCTGGCGCCGATGGAACCCGGCCTCTCCCGTGAACTTATCCTCGCATTGGCCGGCCAGCTGCGCACCCCTTTCGCCGATAAGCGCGCGGCGATTCTGCATACACTCGGCGAGTTCGGTCCCAAAGCGCGGGAGGTGGTTCCGGATATCGAGCGAATGCTCTATGACGGCACACCCGGCGTTCGTCCGGAAGCGATCCGGGCCTTGCGGGCGATTCATCCGGCGCGGTTGAAGGATTTGGGCGTGGATCAACCTTGAGGATCGAAGCGATGAGCGAGGCGGCGGCTGTTGATGTCGAGAGCTTCGAGGATTTGCAGGACGGGATCGATGTCGATGCCCCAGGTCTGGGCCCAGCAGATGATGTCGAGATTTTCTTGACCGGCTTTGAGTCGATCGAGGATACGATCGAGGAGAAGTGTGTTATCGTGGAATTTTTTTTGCAAGAGTCCGAAGTCGCCACGGTCTAGCTCGACCCAGAACCGTTTGCCTTGCAGGTGCTCCAGCCAGCGGGCACGCAGATAGCCCCACCAGTGACACTGCACCCAGCGACGAATGGCGGCCTCTCCCAGGTCGCACCCCGCCTTCTCGCTCTCGATCCACTTGTATCGGAGCGCCTCCTGCTCGCCTTCGGCATAGACGCTGGACTTTTCCACTGGCTTCTCCTCTGTACACATCCCTTGCATCCGGTTTGCCCCTGTTCCTATTCGTCACGATGCCGGCAAACCTCACTTTTAATCCTAACGTTCGATTCTCTCTCAGGCAAGTTGAGACCCGCGCGAAGGACCGATTACGCAGTTCGGGAAGGCTAGATAAAGCGGAGATGCCGGCGATAACCGCATTCAAGAAACCGCGTTGTGGCCCGGTCTCCGGACCGGGCCACCGGCTGTGACCGAAGGTCTCCACGTCTGTGCAGCAGCGGAGACCTTCGGTCGCAAACCGTGGCGGGGTCAGGAGACCCCGCCACAACGGGGGAGACCCCGCCACAACGCGGCAAACCGTGGCGGGGTCAGGAGACCCCGCCACAACGGGGCGCCCCCGCCACAACGGGGGAGTTTGGGAACCAGAAAACGCGAAGCGTCGCTAATCACTACAGCAATTCCCCTCCGCACGAAGTTCGTGCGCGTTGTATACTCTTATGCCGTCCGGGACGGATGTAGGGAGGAGTGGGTTCGTTGATGCGCTGGTCCATCGTCCGCTTGATTTGGTTGCGGGAGATGCGCGACCAGCTGCGCGATCGCCGCACCGTCTTCATGATCGCCGTGCTTCCGGTGCTTCTCTATCCGGTTGCCGGCTTCGGCCTCGTCCAACTGGCCCTGGGCTATCTCGGTAAACAAATCGTCGTTGGCGTTCAGGGCCAACAATATCTCCCGCCTCTGACGCCCCACTGCACCGCGCTGGGTCCCGCCCCCGCCCTGTCATGGCTCACCCTGACGCCCGCCGCACCGGGAGTACCCTTGGCCGGCATCGAACGCGCCAGCGCGGCGGCGACTCTGGACCTGGCACGGCGGAACGATCCGCGCCAGGATTATCCGCCCCTCTTTCTCACCGACGGCGACAACCTACGCTTTCCAGATCTGTATTCGGATAACCCCGAAGAAACACGATTCCTGATACACCTCCGCACTCTGGACGCGCCGACGCCGGACGCTGATCCGTCGCCGCTCGATCCCCGCGATCCCGCCCGCCATCTTGATGGCCGGCCCGATGACTTTCTTAAGCAAGTCGATCGCAGCGCACTGGACAATCACCAGGTCGATGTGCTTCTCGTAGTACCGGCGAACTTTCTTGAAATCCTGCGGAAGAACGGCCGGCCGTTGATCTACGTTTTGACGCGCGAGGGCGATGAGCGATCGCGTGTGGGGGATTATCGTTTAACGATAATCCTACGGCACTGGAAGCAATATCTCAAGGAAGCGCGGCTGCTGCGGCAGGGATTGCCGGCCGATTACGACGAGGTGGTCGAAGTGCGCGATGCGGCGCGGGACGCTAAGACGGCGGCCCGGCGCTCCTCCAACGAGCTGCTCGATACGCTCATTCGCATCTTTCCCTTCGTCCTAGTCATGTGGTCGCTGGCCGGAGCATTGTATCCGGCCGTCGATGTGTGCGCGGGCGAAAAAGAGCGCGGCACTATGGAGACGCTGCTCATAAGCCCGGCCAGCCGCGAGGAGATCGTTTGGGGCAAGTTCTTGACTATCTGGGTTTTCAGCGCCGCCACCGCCCTGCTCAACATGGCGAGCATGAGTCTGACCACCTGGCGCTTCGGCAGTCTTTTGGGCGTGGACGCTTCGCTTCGCCCCGCCGCTCTGTTCTGGGCCGTCATGCTTCTCTTGCCCTTGTCGGCGTTTTTCAGCGCCGTCTGCCTGGCCATCGGCGCCTATGCCCGCAGCAGCAAGGAAGGCCAGTATTATCTGATGCCGTTGTTCCTCGTCACCTTACCGCTCATTCTCCTGACGCTGGCGCCGGGGGTCGAGCTGAACCATTTTTACAGCATGGTGCCGGTGACAGGCGTGGCGCTTTTGTTGCAGAAGCTGATTGCCGTTAAACCGCCGGACAGCGATTTATGGGGCTATTTCGTGCCGGTGCTGGCACCGATGGTTGTGTACGGCTGGCTGGCCCTGCGCTGGGCCATCGAGCAATTCCAGCGTGAGGAAGTGCTCTTCCGCGAGGCCGAGCGGCTGGACCTCAAATTGTGGCTGCGCCGACTCCTCCGCGATAAGGAGGCTCTGCCCAGCGTGGGCCAGGCGTTATTCTGTTTCGCCGTGATTTTCGGCCTGCACTGGCTATCGCTGAGCAGCAACGGTAGATCGCTGCTCGCTCACAACGCCATTCGCTATCTGGCCTTCGTAGCGGCACCGCCGCTCTTCATGGTCTTGCTGCTGACGACGCGGCCCTCACAGGGCTTAGCGCTGCGCTGGCCGGCGTGGTGGGCTTTGCCGGCGGGAGCCGCGCTCGCCGTGCTGCTGTTGCCGCCCTTCTCCGCCCTGACGCTTCTGCTGCTCGATCAGTTTCCGCAGATCAAAGAAGTGGCCGCCGACGGCTTTGCGGGCGGGACGTCGGCCCTCCGGAGCGCGGGCGTCCCGCCCGCCTTCGCGCAGATGGCAAACTTGCTCGTTCTCGTCATCTTGCCGGCCGTGTGCGAGGAGTTGGCGTTTCGCGGCTTCATCCTCAGCGGCCTGGGCCGCCGCTTTCGACCGTGGGCCGCGATCTTGCTCAGCAGTTTCCTCTACGCGCTGTATCAGATGAATGTGTTGCAAGCGCTGCCGCACTTCCTTCTCGGCGTGGTCCTCGCGCTGCTTGTCCTGCGCGGCGGCAGCCTCGGCGGAGCTATCGTCTTTCGGCTGGTGTGGGAATTTTTGTTGTGGAGTCCGCTGCTATTGCAAGATGGGTTCTCGGTGGCGAATTGGCTCAATCCCGGAATCGTGCTGGCGTGCCTGCTCTTGGCCGCTCCGCTCTTGGCGTTCTTGCGGCCAACTTCCTCCGAGCGTGCTTCGACTGACGATCGCGAGGCAATGATGACCGAAGGGAAATTGCAGGCGGTCGAAGCGAAATAACGATTTTATCTGCTTCATCGCAAGAAACGATTCACGATATACGCGGGGGAAGGAGCCTTACTGCCTTGATGAACACGATTGGGCGATCTTCGCACACTGCGAAATCAATGCTGAGAGGTCGGATCACGGAGCAACGAACCATCATGCGCACGGCCGTCAAGCGATAAAGCGGTTCGCCGAAATCGTTTGGATTTTTCTGGAGAAAATCGACAACGGCGCGCAGGGCTAGCAAGAACTCTTCACCGCGTCCCTCACGAGAGGCGCGTCGTTGCAGTTGACGGATGTCCTCAGCGATAACATCTGAGAAGGATATCTGAAAGAGCCGACGTCCATTGCCAGGCGAGGTCATGTTTCTTTCTTCTTTCGCTTGTTTCGCTTGGCCGTTTCTTCGTTGTGAATCGTCTCCAATTCGGCCAACAACTGCTCTGCGGGCACCATCGGCTCGTCTTGGAAGTATTTCGCCAAATCGGCGGCGGTGAACTGCTTTTTGTACGCCGCGTAGATTTGCCGCAGCGTGGCATTCGGGGGGACATCGAGGATGGGGATCTTGCTCTTTTTCTGCCTCGCCATGTTTGGCTCCCAGGTTGAAGTTCGATGGACACACCGCTGCTATTGTAACACGGGGAAAAAGAAAAACGTTAGCACTTCATCTTGCCCCGCCGCGTTCCGCCTCTTGCTGTTTTTCGTCCTCCGCGGCAACGGCGAGTTCATCGAAAAGGCGGAGATACATCGTATGGACGCCGGCAATGTGCTCGCGGATACGAGCGATCGCGGTAGGATCGGTCTTCTTCAAAACTTGCACAACATCGGCTCGGTCTTGCGCGCGGCTGGAGGCTAACTTGGTTTCGACCCACCCTTCAAGGTTCGCGTAATCCATCCCTTCCGAGACACCGAGTTGCTTTGGACCGGGGACCGTCGTGGGCGCATCTTTGCTCGGCTTCGCCCCCTCGGGCACGATTTCGATTCTCACGCCTTCGTATTGGAGCTTGTGCCAGCCATGCGGATCGCGCCAGATTACTTTGATGCTGTATTTGGGAGCGACGCGGATCAGCGTATCCAGATGGGGATGGGCGACTACCACGTCAATGTCCTTGGTGTATCGCTCGTACCCGTATTTGATGGCCGCCATGCCCCCGACGATGGCGATGGGGATGCCTTCCTTGCGGGACAGATCCTTCAATACGTCGAGTACGCGGTCAAATTCGGAATTTTCCTCTCCTGGATGGCGCACGGCAGCTATCAACCTCCCGAGTCTGGCGAAGGCAGCGGAGACTGCAACATCGGTGTCCATGTTCGGCTCCGTGGACGTGGAAAGATACGGACGCACCGCCGCTATTCTATCACAGGGAAATGAGCTGGATATGCTAGCGTCTCCGCTGCCCGCCAAGGAGAGAAGCGGACAGCGGAGAGCGGAGAAAGGAGAATTACCAGTCGGAGCCCATAGGCAGGCCATCGTTCGGAATCATGGCGAGCGTGAATGTATTCGCGCTGATACCGCTGCTGACACCATGCACGCTGCCATCGCCCATGGCAACCAACAATGTGGCCGTATGGCCGGAGGACGGAACCCAGGAATAGCAAGCAGTGCTGTTGTTGACGTTGAAATTGGGTTGGATCAGGTTCGTCGATGTCACAGCCCCGGGAATTGTGAACCCGGCCCCGGAATTGTACACTTGACCTACGAGGGCCATGAAATATTCCCCACTAGTCGGGTTGTACGTGTCGTAAACACTTCCACCGCTATTGAACGGATAGGGTTGAGTACCAGGTTCAGCCCAAATCGTTCCCCCCGTCGTTTGCGTGTTATTGTACATTCCATTACAAAAAGCCAGCTTATCGGAAAAGAAAATCGTGTTGGAAGAGCCATCGGTGATCTGGGATATCGTCGTGCCTGGCCCTGTCGAGACGGCGTTGCACGAATATACTGGACCGGACGCAGCGACGGCTTTAAGAGTAGTTCCGAAGACGAAGGCATTGGCTGCATACGAAGCGAAGCAATTTGAATTGACACCGGTGGCCGAAGCCGACTTGATCGTGACATCGCTTGGACACTGAAGGATCTTGATGTTGGGAATTGACGTACCAGAAGGAGGATAGGCAGCATTGGCGGTACCTGTAGCGTAGGCTTGGAACCAGGCCTGGCCAAGTACGACGGTATTCGCTGTCTTGAATATGTTATAAAGAGGATCTTGCTCGATATAAGGGAGCAACCAAACCATGGTCGGCGCGGGGACGGTATTGGTAGCCTTGCCTGGATAAGGCCCAAACGCCGGCGGCAGTTCGGCGTTGTATTGAGTAGAGGCATTGATGGTGCCAATGGCGAGTTGATGCAAGTTGTTCTGACACGAAGCGCGGTTGGCGGCCTCGCGGACTTTTTGGACTGCCGGCAGCAGCAGCCCGACAAGGACGGCGATGATGGCAATCACCACCAGAAGTTCGACAAGCGTGAACGCGACACGCCCACGCGGACGGTAACGCAGCTGGACCATGAGTCAATCTCCTCAGCACCCTATTTCAGAATCGAGACGAATCGGGAATTTCGTTGGGACGATCAGAGTGACAGTCACTCTGGCAGTAATTGGATGAACTTCGTGAATCGCCTCACCACTTGTTGAGGCTAAGCGCTTCGGATAAGATTGTCAAGTCTGCACATCGATTTTTTATCTTCTCACGCGTTAGGACGCTATAGACGGACCACCCGCGGCCAAGAAGCGCCGGGCGCGGACAAGAGAGCTTGACGATCCGAGCAAGCGCCGTTGTGATAATGTCTAAGGATTTCACGGTCTACGACGACTAGCGGATCGAGTACGTGGGATGACGCCGAACGAAAGCAAACCGGAGACATCGATGGCCGAGCGGCCCAAGCGGGGGGTGCCGGAAGGGCTGTGGATTCGCTGTCCTCAGTGCAAGGCCACCATCTTCCGCAAGGAGGCCGAGGCCCGGCTCAACGTCTGCCCCGAGTGCAGCTATCACTTCTATCTGCCGGCGCGCGACCGCATCGCTCAGTTGCTTGACGCCGACAGCTTCGAGGAGTGGTTCACCGACCTGCGCCCCTGCGATCCGCTGGAATTCACCGACCGCTTGCCCTACGCCGAGCGTTTGCGAGCCGAGCAGGTCAAAACGGGAATGCCGGATGCGGCCGTGGTGGGGCGCGGCTTCATCCGCGGCCGGCCCGTCGTCTTCGGCGTCACCGATTTTGCCTTCATGGCCGGCAGCATGGGTTCGGTGGTCGGCGAGAAGTTGACGCGGTCGGCCGAGGAGGCGACACGCTTGCAGCTGCCGCTCTTGTTCGTCAGCGGCTCCGGCGGCGGCGCCCGCATGCAGGAAGGGATCCTATCTTTAATGCAGATGGCCAAGGTCTCCGCCGCCCTGGGCCGCTATGATCGCGCCGGAGGATTGTATATATCTATATTGACGAACCCGACGATGGGCGGCGTGGCTGCCAGCTTCGCCTTGCAGGGTGACATCACCCTCGCCGAGCCGGGCGCCCTCATCGGTTTCGCCGGCAAGCGCACCATCTGGAACACGGTGCGATTGGAATTGCCCGAAGGCTTCCAGACCAGCGAATTCTTGCTGGAGCACGGCTTCGTCGATCGCATCGTCCCGCGCAAAGATCTGCGCACCGCCGTCGCGCAGATCATCGATTATTGTGAGCATTAGGGTTTAGGGTTTAGGGTTTGAGGTTTAGGGTGAAGAAGTCGGAGACATGGAGGAGAGCGAAGGAATTCTTCACCCTAAACCCTAAACCCCAAATCCTAAACCCTCTGAAAAGAGGTTGTCCGTGGGTCTGTTTAGCTGGCTCAAATCGAAACCCAAGAGCAATCTGCCGAAGATCGACGTACGCAAACGTTTCGATCTGTTGAACCGAACTGGCCAGGGCAGCATGTCGAAGGTGTGGCGCGCCCGCGATAAGAGCCTGGGCCGTACCGTTTGCTTGAAACTGCTGGACAAGGGAAAAACCGACAAGTTTGAGATGCGATTTGTCGGCCTGAACAAGCCGAGAGAAGGCGCTATTTCCACATGCCTGCGGCATCCGAACATCGTCCAGACCTTCGAGTACGGCATCACCACCGAGGGCGAACCTTACGTGGTGATGGAACTCATCGACGGTATGGGACTGAACTTTTTAATCGAGACGAAAAGCCGGCAGCTGGAAGGCAACCGTATCCCCTTCCTGGCGCAGATGGCCGACGCGCTGGAGTACATGCACAAGCAGGGCTTCCTGCACCGCGATATCTGCCCGCGCAACGTCATGGTAACGAAGGAGAACGAGGTTAAGCTGATCGACTTCGGGCTGACGATTCCGAATCGGCCGGAGTTCCTAAAGCCCGGCAACCGCACCGGCACGCCCAACTACCTCGCGCCTGAGGTGATCCGCCGTACTTCCACGGACCACCGCGTCGATCTATTCGCCCTGGGGGTGACGGCTTACGAGGTTTACACCCAAAATTTGCCGTGGGAAAAAGCGACCTCGGCCTCCTTGCAAACGCTGCTCAGCCACATGAATAACGCCGGCAAGGATCCGCGCGAGTTTTGTCCGAAGATGGACAAGCTGACGGCGCAGTTTCTGATCAAAGCCATCGAGCGCGATCCCAGCTTGCGTTTCCAAACGGCGGCCGAGTTCCGCGAAGCGCTCCAACGCTTGCCCAAGGCGTAGAGAGAAGAAAGTCACCACGAATCACACGAAATACACGGAAAAAAGACAAAAGAGACAGAAAAAACTTTTCTCGTTCCCACGCTCCGCGTGGGAACGCAAGCCCGGCCGCTCCGCGGCCCGAATTATCACACGCTGGACATGACGGGACGCAGAGCGTCCCAACGTGCGTTCCCACGCTCCGCGTGGGAACGAGAAGGAACTCCTCCGTTCGGCAACCTTGAAACTACGCTTCAGGCTCGGTCTTTGCTTTTTATTCGTGTTATTCGTGTGATTCGTGGTGACAGGCTTTTCGCAATTTCTCGAATGATTCAGTCAATTTGCCGGAATGGGGCAGATACGGCTGAGCCGATTCGATGGCGCGTTGGGCCTCGCCGTGATTGCCCTCGTGCAGCGCCTGTTCGCCGGCAGTCAAGAGCCAACCCAGGCGTCGATTCAGCTCCACCTCGCTAGCCGGCCGTGTCAGCAAGTCGCGCAACAGCGGCAGAGCGGCGGACCATTTGCCCAATTCGAGCTGCGCTTGCACCAACATTTCTTGCACGGGCACCACCAGGTTCTTGTATCGCGGTTGTCGCTGCCAGCGGGTCGAGATGTCGCTGAGCATCTGCACACGGCGCGGTCCCTGGTGGGCGGCCGTCAAGGTGCGGTCCCATTCTCGAAGCAGCGACAGCTGCCCCGCCCGCGCCAAAATGTCCACGAAGGCCAGCCAGGCTTTCTCCTGAACGCGTCCATCCTCGCCGGCCAGCACGCAGCGCCACAAGGTCGCCAGCTGCGCCGGCCCGGCACAATCGCCCAGCACCGTCGCCGACCGGCTGCGAACTCCGGGATCGCTATCGCGTTGCAGCAGCTCTTCCAGCTGCGCCAGCAGCCGGGTGCGCTGCTCTTCGGACAAAGCCTTGGCATCGCCCGCGGCATGGGCCAATGCGCCAACCAGATTGAAGCGCACCGTGGCGCTGGGATCTTCCAGGGCGCGGAGCAATCCGGGCAGCACCGACGGCTCGGCGACGCGCTCCAATGCTTGCGCCGCTGCCTGCCGTACTGTCTCGGAGGGATGACGAAGTAGTCCCGTCAGTACGGGGCCGGCTTCGAGCGCGCCCAAAGCGCCCAGATCCTCGGCCGCCTCCACCACGACTTCGAGGGCGGGATCGTCGAGGGCTTTCTGTAACAGCGGCATGACTTGCTTGCGCCGCGCCGTCGCTTCGCCTTCCTTCCCGCAAGCGTGTTGAGACAAAGCGCGCAGCGCGGCCGTGCGAACGGCTGGCGGTTCGGCGTGGGCCAATCGCTCTAGCCTCTCGAACGCGCCAGCATCCGGAACCCGGCCCAGGCTCAGCACCGCCGCGCGCCGCACTTGCACGGCGCTGTCCTGACTCAATCGCAGCAGCACTTGCGTCAGCAGCCGTTTGTCCGCCGCCTCCGCGGTGGACAACAGCTCAAGACTCCAATTCACTGCCAACACGCGAACGGCGGGATCGTCCTGATCCAAGAGCGATTGAATATGAGCGACGCGCTCGCTGCCGGATAATCGGCTGTACAACTGTTGCTCCAGGCGCAGCGACTGAACGCGCGAGCGGGTCAGGTCGCCTTCCAGGCGGTGCGCCCGGCTGGTCTGGTAGGCCAGACGCGACTCCAGCCAGCGCTCGTTCGTTAAGTGTTTGTGTCCTTCCCACCACTCGCGCCAACGGTTGGCATCTTGGCCAAAATCCTGCCCGCTCAAATCGCGCAAGGCGGCGGCAGCAGCGCGGCGCAGCAGCTCATTGCCATCTTTCAAATGAAGAAGCAGAAGACGCGCGGCTTCCTTGCTTCCACAACGGCCGAGCGTCCACAGAGCAGCTTGGCGGACGGCGGGATCAGCATCGCCGTCGGCGGCAAGCAGGTGCAAGCGTTTGACGACCGCGGCATCGGCGAGGACGGCCAGCGTCTGGGCAGCCGCCTCGCGGATGGAAGGACGGCCCGATGCAAGCGCTGCCAATAGCTCTTCGAGAAAGCGGCGGTCTTGCCGCAAACGCACGGCGGCGGCCAGGGCCAGAAACGCCTCAACGTTTTCGATGCCGCCCAGTCCCTGGCGTACAGCCTTCTCGGCCCCTTCCAGCTTGCTCTGCACCAACAACAGGGCGGCTTGGCTTTGACCTTGGGGATGTTGGCGATCGTGCAGCATCTCGCAAAGATGGGCGAGATCGGGAGCCGGTGCCTCGTTCTCCGCACGCTCGCCGAGCAGCATTCCCAGGCAGAGCAAGATGGGCTGAATGGCTTGCATGCGCTGATCCCCCATAACGACATCGACCGGCTGTTTTGGCCCCGCCCCCGATGAGGAGGGCGAACATATCGGACCCGCCGGAAAATGACAAGGTGACAAGGTGACGGGGTGACGAGGTGAGGAAGAACTTGACACCCGCGGCGGCAGTGCGTTATCCCCTCGTTGGGTAACTCAATCACCCTCATGGGGAGCGTGTCACCTTGTCACCCCGTCACCTTGTCACCTTGTCATCCGTAGGCACGAGAACATGGCACTACGCGCTCCTGGCGATCGTATGGGCCGTGCTGTGTCTGCCGAACCTTGGCGGTCCCAGCCTATGGGACATCGACGAGGGAAACAACGCCGAGTGCGCCCAGGAAATGTACGAGTCCGGCAATTTCATCGTGCCGACGTTCAACTATAACCTGCGTGTGGATAAGCCGGTGCTGCTCTACTGGCTGCAAGCGTTGGCGTACCATGGGTACGGCATCAGCGAATTTGCCGCCCGGCTGCCGTCGGCGCTGGCTTCGCTGTTATCGCTGTTGGTTGTTTACGAGTTGGGCCGGCGTCTCTTCGAGCGCTCCGCCGCGCTGCTGGCGGGATTGATCTTGGCCGGCAGCGTTGCCTTTTGCACCGCCGCTCATTTCGCCAATCCCGACGCCCTGCTCAATTTGTGTGTCTTGCTAAGCCTGTGGTGCTTCTGGAATCATTACACGCGCCGGGGCTGGTGGCTCTTGGGGGCCGGCGCTGCCTGCGGGCTGGGCATGCTCGCCAAAGGCCCCGTCGCCGTGATCCTGCCGATGATGACCACGACCCTGTTTTTCCTCATCCGCCGTGAATTACGGCGATTGTGGGATCTGCATCTGTTGGGTGCGGCGCTTGTGTTTGTCATCATCGCGGCGCCTTGGTATGTCTGGGTGGGCGTGGAAACGAAGGGAGAATGGCTGGCGGGCTTTTTCTGGAAGCACAACGTCGAGCGTGCCACGGGCATCCTGGAAAATCACGGTGGGCCGTTCTTTTATTATGTGCTGGTCCTCCTTGTCGGGCTGGCGCCGTGGTCGATCTTCCTCTATCCCGCTATCCGCTATCCGCTATCCACTATCCGACAGGGCGAGAACGCGGAAAGCAGACAGCGGACAGCGGGAGGCGGACCTCAGTTCCTTCTGTGCTGGGTCGCGGTATGGCTGCTATTTTTCACCGTGGTACGAACCAAACTGCCCAATTACATTCTGCCGGTGTACCCAGCCGTGGCGCTCTTGACCGCATCATTCCTCGATGATTGGCGGCGCGGCCGGCTGACGCTGGCGCCCTGGATGATGCCGACGAGCTTGGCATGTCTCGCGCTGGCAGGTATCGGCATCGGTGTGGGACTGCTAATCGCCGGCGATGCCCTGCCCTTCGCGCTACACGGCCGGCGTTTGCCCGGATTGGAAAAGGGGGCCTGGCTGGGAGGCGTGTTTCTCTTGGGCGCCATCCCGGCGGCGTGGTGTGTCCGTCGCGGCCGGCGCGGCGGACTGATCGGGTGCGTGGCCGCTTCGGGAATCGTCTTCACTGCAGCGCTCGCTTTCTGGGGCGTCAACCTCGTGGATCGCTTCAAAGCGCCGCGGCCATTGGTCCAGGCGCTGCCGGAAGATCATCTCTACCGTGAAGTCCGTGTCGGGGCAATCGGCTATTTTCAACCCAGCCTGGTATTTTATTGCCAGCGCGAAGTGCAGTGTCCCGAGAACATGGTCTGCGCCATCGAGTTCCTGCACACGCCGCTACCGGTGTACGTTTTCGCCAGCGCGGAGATGTGGGAGCAATTGCGGATTTTCGCTCCCCAGTATCGCTTGCTCGCCCGTCATCGCGATCTCTACAACGGCCGCGAAGTCCTCCTGCTGACCAATGAACCTCTAAACTAACCAGGGATGGCGAACGGCCGGCGTCAGCCGGCTAGTAGAAGCCTCAACCAGTTGGCGGGTGGAACCTCGACCAGCCGGCTAACGCCGGCCGTTCGCCACAACTTACGAGGATGGCGTCATGTCCGACCCCACGGGTGATCTGGCCGGCTTTGCCTACGGCGAGGATCTCGAAGGCGTCTCGCTGCGCAGCCTGGGTTATCGTTTGCTGGCGCCCTTGCGCGCCGAGTCGTGGTGCGATGAAGTGGAAGCGCTGGCGCGCCGGCTCCAGGCGGCGCCCTACTCCGATCACTGGCCGCCGACCGATCTCTTCTGCTCCGTGCTGCTGGCCGATGGCCGGCGCGTCGTCGCGCTGGCCCGCTATGGTCTCGCCGATCATACGCCCAGCCAGCGGCGCGGCGGACTGGAGCTAATCGGCGTCGTCGCGCCGGCGAACCTGGACGTGTCCTCGGCCCTGGCGATCTATCAATGGCTTTCCCAGCGCCGCGAGGCCGTGGACGATCTGCACCAGCTGGGCGGACGATTCTCCTCGGCGGAGATCCTCACCACCGTCGCCGCGCCGCCGGAGACCGATCCCATCCCCGTTTTGCCGGTGCGGCTGTGGCAGGAGGGGGCGCTTCTGTTCGCGGCCAGCACGCCGGCCGAACCCGATCATCGTCTGCGTCTGCTCGAACAGGCAACCGGCTCCTCCTGGCAATGGCTGCCACTGGTCGGCGCCGATTTCCCCCTGCACAGCTACGCTCAACGCGGCCCGCTGATCGCCTGGACGCCGCACCTGGCCGGAGTGGCGCTCAAATTGGATCGCAAAAGTTCTGAAATGCCGGTGGTCCGCCCTTCCCGCATGAGTCGCGGGGCGCGCCTCGTCGCCGTATGCCTGACCTTGCTTCTTGCCGGACTTTTGATCACCAACTTGTGGTCCACGCTGACGCTGCACCGCGCGCTGTCGATGACCGGCGGGACGCCGGTCCCACCTGGAAAGACGACCGGCGAGACGCCGGTCCCACCGGCCGGTTCCCAGGTGGGAGAGGCGTCCCAGCTGCCGCCGACGCCGAATGAAGACGCTGGACGCGGTCGTTTCATTGCCGCGCTGCACGAATTGTTGATCGAACAAGGGGGCAACCGGGAATGGGAGGCGGAAAAGGGGCGCTTGCTGGCGCGTTATGAGCGATTGGCGCGGACACACAAGGATTTGCGCGTCCGCGACGGCAATGAGCGCGATCGAATCACCATCGCCGCCGTCAGCCTCCTGGCCGAGCGCAGCGCCGATCGCATTGAAGACGAAGTCCGCAAAGCACTGAGTAGCAAGGGATTCAGCGACCGCGTCATCCAGGCCGCTTGTGCCCATGTCCGCGAGCAGTTCGCCGCGAATCCGAGCCGCGACCGCTAGAGATCGCTCACTTCCTGACTTCGGTGGGTGGCAGGAAAATGCCGTCCGCTGGCCCTACGGCCGGCAGCGTCCATTTCTGTGAACCATCGGCGACGAAGGCGATTTCGCAGGAAGGGCACCTTTCATCATTCGCCGTGATGCTCGCTCCGCAGGCAGGACAATGGCTTCGATCCGCCGGGTTCGTGGGGGAACGTGTCACACTCTCATTCGGTTCGGGATGTGGTCCTGGCTGCTGCGTCAGCCGTGAGTTTTCGTCCCCGGAGGGAAGGGGAGACTCCTCGATCAATCGGTGGACTTCATTTTTCCATCGCTGATGTACTTCCGCTCGGAGTGTCTCCGAACCTGTACCGCGGCCGCTCCTCATGAGCAGTTCATAGATCAGAACGATGACGCCAGCCACCAGGATGACCGAGAAGACCGTGTTCATGAGCCAGCCCGCCCTGTCAAAGAAACAGGAACGTGTTCCGCTCCCCTTGGTCCCTGCCTTACTCGACTCCGCCCGGCATACCCGCTACACGCTGTACAACCGGCATTAGATCGTTCAGCTCCTCGATGCGCAGCATTCGGATGTCACGCACCGAGGCAGCGAACCAGGGCAGACGAGTGGTTAAATCAATCACCGCCACCATGACGGACGCGGCCGTCACCGCGGGGCCGCCGAAGTAAACGCTCCCCTGCTGCCACTGAAAGTGGTGCTCCTCCAGCACCTTGCGAATTTCTAGGTAGGCATTGTTGTAGGGGTCGCCGTAGTGGACTCGCAGCTGTTCGATGTCCATATCGAAAGCGATCGCGTACACAACGCCCTCCCTCTTGAAGGAGGCCGGGAGGCCGGGTCGGATTGGAGTCGAACGGACATCCCGTGCCATTGTTACTGTCATTGTGCATCCCTTTCTCTTCGGCTACCTACCCATTGTCTCCTGCTATGAGACACGATTCACCGTATGCTGACAAGCGGAGAATCCTGCGTCTCCGCAAGCCATTCGCCGCGAATCCGAGCCGCGACCGTTAGGGAGCGGTTGTGCCGAACCACGGGCTAGCCCTATTGAGCCTGCCGACTAGGAAATAAGATAAGGAACGAACGGATCATCTTAGCCACGAGGAAATTCATCATGAAAGCCATCTGGAATGGTATCGTTTTGGCCGAGAGCGAGAAGACCGAAGTCGTCGAAGGCAACCACTACTTCCCGCCAAGCGCCCTTCATCGCCAGTATTTCCAGGAGAGCGATACGCACACCGTCTGCGGCTGGAAGGGCACGGCGAGCTACTACACGATTGTGGTGAATGGCCAGGAAAACAAAGACGCAGCCTGGTACTATCCAGAACCGCTTCCGGCTGCCAAGAATATCGCCGGCTATGTCGCGTTTTGGAAGGGCGTACAAATTCAAATGGATTGATAGATGGGAGGGCAATCAGATCAATCTTGGCCACCACTTCGCCGTGACACGATTGGCCAGAACGAGTTCGCAGTAATTTCCGGGGACAGTCCCATCGAAGTCAAACACCATGTATTCAAACTCTCGCGAAAGAAAACTATCATGATAAGTCGGTGCATTGATTCCGAGTTCCATCAAGAGCAGCGCCACCCGATGGTCGAGGAGTGCCTCAGCACCCGCAAGGAAGATCAAATGAGCCATCTCACGAGCAATTGAGTTGGAATTCTCCGAGGTATACGCTTTTTGGACGAAGTCGGCCGCACGCTGGAGGCCGGGACAATTGTGGTGCGACACCAAATCAAAGTAAGTCCATTCCACGTTGCAATAGCGAATGTCGGGTTCGTGTTCGCTTCGAAGTCGCAGCGAAACGCCCAGACCACCGTGCCACGGCACCAAATCGAGTGAAACGCCGTCGATCGGGAATTCGACATTCGGAATCTTCTCATCGGCGGCAATCTCGGCAATCTTGTTGGCACGCAACCGCAACCCCTCAAGGATTCCTTGAAGGATCAGCGATTGACATTGCGAGAAATTAAACGCCATGGCAATTCGGATTACGTGCGTAACTTCGCTCGACTCAGCACCGTGTAAATCGGTCCCTGCGGTGTCAGCTCGCTGCTCAGGACGTGGATTTCGCGCACGTTCGTCTCGCCGCCCTGCCACTTCGCTTGTCGCGCCAGTGCTGTGGCTAGCGCGGCCGTCGGCGAGCGCTCGCCTCTGACGCGGCCCAGCGTGATGTGCGGCGTATAAGCGCGATCCTCGCGACGGTAGCAGCCCAGATCGAGCAGCGGCGGTTCCAGCGCGTCGTGCAGGGCGATCAGTTCGGCACTGCCCGCGCCAATGCCGGCCCAAACGACGCGCGGCCGGCGCGGGTTGGGGAAACAGCCGACCGTCTCGACGCTTATCGAAAATGCGTCGCGCCCGGCGCAGCAGTCGGCGACGGCCTGGCACAAGGCCGGCGTCTCGCGGTCCTCAACTTCGCCGAGGAACAACAGCGTAACGTGCAGATTGTTCTCCTCGACCCATTTGACCTCGGTCCCCGCGCGAGCCAGCGTGTCTTGCAGGGCGACGAGGCGGTCGCGGATGGCCTTGCCCACATCGACGGCGATAAACGTTCGTAGACGTGCCATGATGTTACTCCAGAGGAGCCGCGACCGTGAGGGAGCGGGGTTCCGAAACCGCTCCCTTACGGTCGCGGCTCAGCAAGTCGCCAAACACTCTTCCCAGAAGTGCCGTACCCCGTGGTGCAGGCGCGCCCCGACCTGGCTGATGACCTTCATGGCCAGATAGTTCGCGGCCCGCGCGGCGCGATCGGGTGCGATGCCATTCATGATCCCATACAAGAATGTTCCCGCGAGCATATCGCCGGCCC
>DASRBG010000239.1:0-13407 GCA_035653735.1 Gemmataceae bacterium | reverse complement strand
CCCCGCCACGGTCCGCGACCGAAGGTCTCCGCTCCTACACAGCTTTGGAGACCTTCGGTCAAAGCCGGTGGCCCGGTCCGGAGACCGGGCCACAACACGGGCGCTGCGGGCTGGCAAGAAAATCTACGTCGCCCTGACTCCCTTGGGCGCCATCGGCATCGAGCGCAGGCGCACGCCGGTTGCCTGAAAGATGGCATTGCCCACCGCCGGCGCCAGCGTAATCATCGGCGTTTCGCCCGCTCCCGCCGGCGGTAGATCCTTGCGATCCAATAGCACTGTCTCCATAACCGGCATATCAGCGAAGCGCGGCAAGCGATAATCGGAGAAACGTGGATTGAGAATCTTGCCGTTGGCGAATCGGATCGCCTCGAACAAGGCGCCGCCCAGGGCCATCATGCCCGCACCTTCGATCTGGTTCTTCAATTGATTGGGATTCAGGATCGCCCCACACTCGAAGGCCGTCACAACGCGCAGCACCTTCACGCGCCCGCTGGAGCGATCGACCGACACTTCCGCGGCCGTGGCGACGTAGCCGCCTTTCTCGGTGCCGCACGCGATGCCGACGCCGCGTCCGGCAGCCGGCTTGCCCTTGCCCCAGCCGAATTGATTGGCCGCCGCTTCCAACACGGCCCGCAGCCGCTCATCCTTCAAATTCTTGAGCCGGAATGCTAGCGGATCGAGTCCCAGCGCGTGAGCGAGGTCGTCCATGTGGACTTCCCGCGCAAAAGTGTTTGCGGTAGCGGCGAGCGCTCGATATGCCCCCTGCCGCAAGGGGGAATCGGTTTGGTGAAACTCGGTGTGGACGTTGGTCGATGCATAGGGTGTTTGCAGCGAGGATGGCCCGGAATTGTAGTTATGGCACTCCCAGGCCGTGAGCGTGCCATCCTTCGTCGCTCCCGCTGTCACTTCGATGACACCGCCCGGCCGAAAGTACGCCCACGTGAACTCTTCTTCGCGCGTCCACACCAGCTTGACCGGCTTGCCGGATGCTTTCGCCAACCGTGCTGCCTCGATTGCTACTTCGCCGGTATGCTTTCCGCCGTAGCCCGAACCCATATCCGGCACGATCACACGCACGTTTTGCTCAGCAAGCCCGAACGCAGTCATCAGTTCCCCGCGGACGCCGAAGGGGCGCTGCGTCCCGGTCCACACGGTCAGTTTGCCGTCGGTCCACTCGGCGACGGCGGCGCGCGGCTCCAGCGGCACATGAGCGATATAGGCGATCGTGTAAGTTGCCTTAATTTGTTTATCCGCCGCTTTCAAACCATCCGCAACAGAGCCGTGATCGTTACGCGACGGTCCGCCAAAACCACCGCGCCCCTCCGACGGATGATTTTTCAGATACTCGACCAGCTCCTCGCTGGACGGCTGCGGAGGCGACTTCCATTCGG
This sequence comes from Gemmataceae bacterium, assembly GCA_035653735.1. Lineage (GTDB taxonomy): Bacteria > Planctomycetota > Planctomycetia > Gemmatales > Gemmataceae > JAJPHU01. The sequence goes on along the minus strand of DASRBG010000239.1, from coordinate 12,016 downwards.
CGTGCAAAGCCTCCAGCGCCTTGGTCGCGGCATGCTCCGTGGGGGCCGTCACGCCGATGAACGGGTCATCGCGCACCACGGTGACGCCGGGCAGCTTTTCTGCGTCGCTTGTTTTCACGCTCACCAATTTGGCCTTGAAGGTCGGCGGCCGCAGCACTTTGCCGAACAACATTCCAGGGCGCTTGATGTCCGAGGCATACTGATGCTCGCCGGTCACGAAGGCCCGGCCATCCACTTTCAGCGGCGACGTTCCCACGGTCATCCATTTTTCGGCCGGCGTCGTCGGCGTCTTGTCGTCGATGACCTTCATCAGCTTCTTGCCGTGCGTCAGCTGCCCGAACGAGAAGGATGGTTCGCCTTTTGTTCCCACAACCTTGCCGTCCTTGATGCTCAGCGAAGCGCGATCGACCTTGCCTTGCTCGGCGGCGAGGTCGAAGAGCAGCTCGCGGGCAGCGGCAGCGGCGCGGCGTAGCTGCGGCATCATGGTCGGCGTAGTCCTGCTGCCGAACGTGCCCATATCGAAGGGCACCACCTGTGTATCAGCCATCACCAGGCGAATTCGCTTCAGGGGCAGGTGCAATTCCTCGGCGACAACCTGCGTCAGCGACGTGCGGATGTTTTGGCCAATCTCAACCTTGCCGGTGTAGACGGTGACGTTATTGTCCTCGCCGATGTGCAGCCAAGCGCTGAGTTCTTTTGGCCCTTGGGCGCCGAACCCGGCGCGTCCGCCGCGACGCGGCTGTTGCGCCTCTGCCTCACCCAGAATGCACGCGACAATCAAGCCCGCGCCGGCAATACGGAAAAACGACCGCCGATCCAACTCCGTGGAGAGAACGGTATCCTCGAGCAGCTCGTAACGCTCCGGTTCGGCAAGGAGATCGTCGAAAATCAACTCGCTCATTTGCTGCCTCCTTTCATCGTCCGGGCGGCTTCCGCGACGGCGGCGAGGATGCGCGTGTAGGTGCCGCAGCGGCAAATGTTGCCGTTCATGAATCGCGCGATGTCATCGCGGCTGGGTTGCGGATCGCGGTTCAAAAGGGCGACGGCCGACATAATCATGCCGGACGTGCAATAGCCGCACTGCAAGGCATCCGCCTTGATGAAGGCTTCCTGGATTGGATGCAGCTTGCCGTCCTTGGCCAGTCCTTCGATGGTCTGAATGGGTTTGCCCTCGGCGGCGCCGACGCTCGTGGAGCAAGAGCGCACCGGCTGGCCATCAAGCAGCACCGTGCAGGCGCCACAGCGGCCTTCGCCGCAGCCATACTTGCTGCCTGTCAGATCGAGATCGTCCCGCAAGACACTAAGGAGGCTACGCTCGTCGTCGGCGTTACAAACGCGGCGCGAGCCGTTGACGTGGAGTTCCTTGACTGTCGCCATACGTTCACCTTGTTGTGCGATCCGTAATGGGTTGAAACGTGCCCCTCCCCCGCCGGAGATCGAAATGGTACCGAGCGAAGCAAACATTTCACTTTATCTTATCGATGATGAAAAGAAAATGAAAACGGGATACCGATCAGGGCGGCTCAGCTTGATGAGGACGGCCCCTCTCTTGTCATGGCTCGGCGATGCCCAGGTCTCGGCAAATTTTCCGTGCCAGGAAGTCATTGATTTCCCGGTGTCGTGGCACTGCGGAAGTTTGGTTATTCGCGGGGTTCACGTAAACGCTGTGTTTCCCCCGGTCGCGCAGCAGACGACAACCGTGCGCCTCAATATGACGGATCAGATCTACTCGCTTCATGGCACGGCCAACGAGAAAGATTCGCGAATAACCGGCTGGCCGGCCAACGACTGCTCGGCCAATTCGCGGTTGGCTTCGAGTACCAGCTCAACGGCTTCGCGGAGGTTCTCGCGCGCTTCCTCCAGGGTATCACCCTGCGTGTTAGCTCCCGGAATCTCTTCGACGAAAGCGATGTAGCCTTCCGGGACTTGTATGAAAACAGCAGTTAGTTGCATCTTTCTCCTCCAATTACAGTGCCGTCTCCTGAATCATTATGCCAAGTGATGAACGGAGGCGGTTTGCCAGTCCGCTTGAAGTAGTCCAACGCCCGCTGAATTTCCTGAATCGGTAGCGTCCATGCTATCGGGTATTCATCCTTTTGTCCGTTCCCCAGTCGAAACTCCATCATGGTCTCCAGCGGGCCACCATACTCTGGATTTCGTGAACTGAATCCTGCATCTCCAGGTTCTCGCAAGTACATCAGCCATCCGCGATCACCGTTGATAAGAGCGCACAACGCCGATTCATCGTCAGCTTGAACCCACACCTCGGCAAACCTCGATGGGTCAACGGGCATAACACTCCCTCAATCACCTGTATCTTCATTCACCGCGCTAGCGTACCCGCTCTCATTTCACGATCGAAGCAGTTTTTAAGAAGATACACCAGACTAGCGAAACTTTTTCTTACATCACACTCGCCGAAACTGTCGTTCCAAATCATGCCGGCTAAACAACAGCGCCGTCGGCCGGCCATGCGGGCAGTGGTGCGTGTCGTCGGCCAATTGGCGTTGCTCGACGAGCGCGGCCATTTGTTCCGGCGTGAGGCGATCGCCGGCGCGGACGGCGGCGTGGCAGGCCATCAGGCTCATCAAATCGTTGAACAGCACTTCGCGGCTTGGTGCGCGTTCCTTCGAGATCAGATGATCAACCACGGCGCGGAGGATCGTTTGCGGCGAGCGGCGGCCGAGGAGTGCCGGATAGCTGGTCAGTAAGATCGTGCCGCCGCCGAAGTCCTCGATTCCCAGGCCCAGCTCCGCCAGGGCGTCGCGGTGCTCCAGGGTTCGCGCCGCTTGCTCGGCGGTCAGCTCGACCGGCTCCGGGATCAACAGGGGCTGCGTTTCCAACGGTCCCGATTGGATGCGGCGCTTGATCTGCTCGAACAAGATGCGTTCGTGCAGCGCGTGCTGATCGATGACTAGCATCCCCTCTTCCGTCTCGACGACGAGATAGGAATCGTACAGTTGAATGATCTTCTCCGGCGGATGCTTTCCGCCGCTATCCGCCATTCGCGATCCGCCCTGTTGTGGCATGATCTCCGGACCATGCCACCCCTGTTGTGGCATGGTCTCCGGACCATGCCACTGGCTGGGACCGAAGGTCTCCTCGGGCTGGGAGACCTTCGGTCGCTCCTCCGTGGCACGGTCCGGAGACCGTGCCACAACAGGGTCCGGAGACCGTGCCACAATAGGCTCATCCATCGAGACTGGGCTTGGGATCGGGAACGGGATTGAGTCCCCTTTTGCGGATGCGGGAGAAGTCCCCATCGCCTCCGTCGGCCTCATAGTCGAGGGCAATTGCAGCCGGGCCGTGAGGTTCTGGGCACGCAGGCGCTGGCGGATCGTCGAGAAGACGAGATGATGCAGCGCCTGGCTATCGCGGAAACGCACTTCGGCTTTCGTCGGATGGACGTTGACATCGACCTGATCGGGCGGCAGATCGATGAAGAGAAACGTCACGGCATAGCGGCCCGTCATGAGCAGACCGCGATACGCTTCCTGAATGGCGTGTCCGAGGGTGCGATCGCGGACCCAGCGGCCGTTGATGAACAGATATTGCATGCGGGCCGTGCCGCGCTCGCAGGCCGGATCGGCGATGTAGCCGGTCAGCGTCGCGGAACCTTGATGACTCTCCACAGCGTAGAGCTGGTTGCTCACTTCCGTCCCGAAAAATGCGGCGATGCGATCGAGCAGTATGGTAGAAGCGGGAATGTCGTACACCGTCTTATTGTTGTGCCGCAGCGTGAGGTGCAATCCCGTCTCGCGGACGCCGCGTTCCACGTCGGACTCGAAGGTCGAGCGCGAGTGGGCCATGGACAAGCGGGTAAATGCCTCGCTAATGTGGCCCATTTCGGTCGCAGGAGTGCGCAGGAACTTGCGGCGAACGGGAGTGTTATAGAACAGATGCCGCACCTCCATGCGCGTGCCCGGAGATCCATTCCATGGCCGTACCTCTCCCAATTCGCCGCCGTTGCATGTGATCTGGGAGCCACACGTCTGGTCAGGCGGTCGGGATTGCAGAGCCACCTGAGCAACGCCGCCGATGGAAGCCAGCGCTTCACCGCGGAAACCCAGCGTTTCGATGTGAAAGAGATCATCGGCCGAGGCTAGCTTGCTTGTAGCATGACTTGCAAAGGCAAGCGGCAAATCATCAGCAAGGATGCCGCAGCCGTCATCGACGACGCGAATGAGATCGACACCGCCCTGCTCAATCTCGACATCGATTCGCCGGCTTCCGGCATCAACGGCGTTCTCCAGCAGTTCCTTGACCACGCTGGCCGGCCGCTCAATGACCTCCCCCGCGGCAATCTTGTTAACGACGAGCGGCGATAGTTGCTGAATTCGCGCCATTTGGGTTCTCAAATTAAACCGCCAAGGACGGCGAACGGCCGGCGTCAGCCGGCTGGTTGAAGCCATTACCAGCCGGCTGACGCCGGCCGTTCGCCGTCCTTCGCGGTTAATCCTCTTTCTCTCTCCAGCCCCATTTTTTGATTTTGCGTTCCAGCGCTGCTTCCTTCATGTTCAGCGCCTTTGCCGCAACGGCGAGATCGTGGTGAGCGTTGTCGAGCGCTTCGCGGATCTTGTCTTGCAGCTTCCATTCCTGGATGACGCGATAGAGCGTGCGTTCGCCGATGCCGAGCAGCTTGGCCGCCTCTTCGCGGTTGCCTTCGGTCAATGTCAGGGCTTGCTCGATGTAATAGCGCTCGACCTCGGTGAGCGGCCGGCCGACCAGATGCGCCGGGCCAGTCGCGCGGGAGTCCGCCGGCGGCGTCCTCTTGATGACCGCGCTGTCTTGCACGTCATCGAGTCCAAGGACGCCATCCGTGTCGAGCACGACCATGCTCTCGATAAAGTTGCGCAGCTCGCGGACGTTGCCTGGCCAATCGTAAGCCGCCATCGCTTTGCGAACCGGCTCCGCGATGCTGCGGACGTTCTTGCCGTGCTGGGCGTTCAAATCCTTGATGAAATGGGCGGCCAGGAGCGGAATGTCTTCGCGCCGCTCACGCAAGGGCGGCAGCTTGATCGTCATCACTTTCAGGCGGTGATAAAGATCTTGACGGAACTTGCCCTCGGCGATGGCTTGTTCCAGATCGCGGAACGTCGCCGATACCAGGCGCACATTGACCTTGATCGGCTCGTTGCTGCCGATACGGAAAACCTCCTTGTTCTCCAGCACGCGCAGCAGTTTCGCTTGCAGTGTCAAAGGCATGTCACCGATTTCATCGAGGAATAGCGTACCACCGTTGGCGTACTCGAAACGGCCCTTACGCATCTTGTCGGCCCCGGTGAAAGCGCCGACCTCGTGGCCAAACAGCTCATCGTCGAGAAGGTTCTCGTTGAAGGCGGTGCAGTTGAGCGGCGCGAACGGCTTGTTTTTGCGCGGGCTGTTGTTGTGGATGGCGCGGGCGATCAGTTCCTTGCCGGTCCCGGTTTCGCCGAGGATGAGGACGGTGGCATTGGTCGGTGCGATGGCCTGGCACGCCTTGATGACCTCGTGCATGGCCGGGCTGTTGCCGATGATGCCCTCGAAGCCGAACTTCGCATCGAGCTGCCGTTTCAGCTCGCGATTGAGCTTGGCCAGCCGCAGCCGTTCGCCGGCCTTGTCCACAATGGCGCGCAGCTCAAGGAGATCGACCGGCTTGGCAAGGTAGTTGGCCGCCCCTTCCTTGATTGCCTCGACGGCGGTTTTCAAGTCGCCGTGGCCGGTTATCATGATGACTTCCGCTTCGGGCAATACCTCGCGGGCTTTGCGTAAAATGGCCATACCATCCAGGTCCGCCATTTTCAAATCGGTGACGATGACGTCAAATTCATCCTGTTCGATCAGGCGAGCACCGGCCGAGCCGCTGGTGGCCAGCACGCATTCATAGCCGACGCGCTGGAGGCTCTCGGCAACGGTTTCGGCGTGAAACGGTTCGTCGTCGATCACCAGAACCTTAAGCCCCTCGCCGGCTTTGTGGTTTGAGGGATTGTCCTGAAGTCGCGCCATGTATCTATTTTCCTTCCAGACCTCGCTTCCCGAGCGGGGAGAATACGTTATTTTATCGCCGCGGCGCCAAGCCTCCTAGCCCCGCAGCCGCGCCATCTCTTGCGCAGACGACCAAAAACTTGATGCAAACGCTGGCACCCCTAAAGTCGCTATCACAGAACCTCCGATGTAGTCCGGTAGTAGTCCGAGCCGCGCACGCAGCGCAGCAGGTGTAGAGCCGCGACCGTAAGGGAGCGGGAGGCAAGACCGCTCCCTTACGGTCGCGGCTCCTCCCGCCGCTTACTGCGCTGCGTGCGCGGCTCGGATTACGCACTTCGGGAGGTAGCGATGAGTGAGACGCGGGTGTTACTGGGCAAGATCCAGGCGCTGCGGCAACGGTTGGAGCAAGCGCAGGGACTGGCCAACGAAGCGCGTTCGGCGGCAGCGGCGCTCGTCGAGGAAACCAGCGGCGGCAGCCGGGGACTTGTCGCCTTCGAGCGCCTCGTCGAAGAGAGCGACGAACACGATGCCCAGCTCGATCGCATTGTCCGTCCGCTGACGGCCCTCGTTCGCGATGAGGAGCCTCATGCCCTGCCGCGCCAGTTGACCTCGCGGGCGCGCCGCGCGCTGGAACGCGGCCGGGACCTGTTGCTGCACCTTCGCCAGCTGGCCGATGCCTTCGATCCCGCCGATGGGAGCGAGGAGCCTCCCCCCCTGTTCAATCGCCGCGATCCGCTGGCAAGACTGTACCGCGAAACCATCGCCCTGACCGACACCGCCTTGCGCATGATCCCGCTGTTCCCCGAAACTACCAGCGCCCAGCTGCGGCTATGCGAGGGATTGGAGGCGATCCTCAACGTGGTGGCGGCGCGACAGCGGACGTTATCGGCCGGCGTCGAGCGACAGCGGCGCGAAGTCGATCGCGTGTCGCGCTTGGCCGATCTGCTGACTGTCCTCGACAACGGGATCGAGATCGGCAAGCAACCGTTCCTGGAGCTGGCCGAGGAAGTGCTGAACGACGCCCAGGAGTACGCTCCTCTGCGCTTTCTGGAAGGCGATCCGAGCAATCCGGCGCACTTTATCGCCTGCCACGGGCTGACCACGGCGCGCGTCGCCGGTCGAATCATCCGCCATGACCCGGAGCTTCGCGGCCGGGCGCTGGATGTGGTCCTGGCCGCTCTCCTCCACGATGTCGGCATGCTCCGCATCCCGCCGGAGATCCTGGCCTACCCTGAACCGTTCGACGATGGCCAACGCCGCATCGTCGAATCGCACTGTCAGATGGGTGTCAGCATGACGGAATCTCTGTGTCAAGACGCCCCGTGGTTGGCCGAGGCGATCGGCGGTCATCACGAACGGCTCGACGGCACCGGCTATCCGGACGGCCTGCGCGAGTTTCAGCTCAAACCGCTGACGCGCCTGCTCGCCGTCTGCGATGTCTACGCCGCTCTTTGCACGCGCCGCCCGCACCGTCCCGCCTGCGAGACGCGCACCGCCTTGACGGATACGCTCCTTTTGGCCGAACAAGGGCAGCTCGACCGTCATTATGCCGAATGTCTGCTGCACCTGTCGTTCTACCCCGTCGGCTCGGTTGTGGAGTTGGCCGACGGCGCCGTGGGCGTGGTGGTTGCGACGCCGCAGCCGCGCCGCGATCTGAGCAGTCCCGCTCGGCCGGTCGTCGCCCTGCTGATGGACTCACAAGGGCAGCCGTTGCCGCTGCCGCATCACGTTGATCTCGCCCAGAGCGATAGCCCCAGCATTGTCCGCACATTGTCCGGCGCCGAGAGCCGCGAGCTGCTCGGCGGTCGTTTCCCCGAGTGGGTGTAATGAAGTTCCAAGTTCTGAGTTCTGAGTTCTGAGTAAAGATGTTTTTTACTCAGAACTCAGAACTTGGAATTCAGAACTTTTTGGTGGCCGCATGACCAGTCACGTGAGCTATCTGCGATCGACGCGGCATCCCTGGCCGTGCTTATTGTTCGTGCTGCCGTTGGTCATTGCCTATGAATGCGGCGTGGTCGTCCTGGGCGGGCCGCATCCGGAAAACCTGCGCAACGGGGCCGACAATTGGCTGCGCGTCGGACTTACGCGCGTGGGCATCTCGTGGGTTTGGCTGCCGCCGGCCATTCTGTTGGCGCTAATGGCCGTCTGGACCTGGAAGCGCCGACAAGAACGGCCCAACGAAGTCATTGCCGTCCTCAGCGGCATGATTCTCGAAAGCATCGCTTACGCCATCGGGCTGTGGACCGTCAGCCGGGCGTTGGGACCGCTCTTGGAACATTTCGGCATCGAACTGTCCGCCGGCTCCGCCGAACCTGCGGCGGTCGGACAGGTCATCACCTACCTGGGCGCGGGAATCTACGAGGAAGCGTTATTTCGCCTCATTTTATTTTCTTGCATCTTGCGTTTATTGCGCATCCTGGATGTGAACGGCCTGTTGGCCATTTTGCTGGCCGCCAGCGCTTCCGCCCTCCTCTTCTCCGCCGCCCATCACATTGGACCGTACGGTCAGCCGTACAGCAATTATCTGTTCCTGTTCCGTCTGATCGCGGGTTTGTATTTCGCCTTCCTTTTCCAGGCGCGCGGCTTCGGCATCGCTGTGGGCGCGCATGCATGCTACAACCTGATGGTCAGCATCGGTGCAAGCTAAAAGGAAGGAACTGGCGATCGAAGAGCCGCGACCGTGAGGGAGCGGAGAAGAAACCGCTCCCTTACGGTCGCGGCTCTTCAGTCGCGGCTCTTCGGCAGCTTCGCGCTGTTCTACTCCGCCTAGTTCTCAGCCGGTATCGGATGGTACAATCACCACTCGGAGGCTCCGCAGAAGCATTCGAGTCGAGGTGGCCGTGTCCGAAACCGTGTCTGCGCAAAGTCCGCAATTGCTCCAGGTTGCCGAGGCCCAGGCGATCGTGCGGCAATATCTCCGGCCGTTGCCGCCGGAGCCGATGCCCCTTACCACGGCCATTCTTGGTCATGTCCTCGCCGCCGATGTGCTCAGCGATCTGGATATGCCTCCCTACCACAAGTCGATGATGGATGGCTTCGCCGTTCGCTCATCGGATTTGCCCAGCGGCAAGGGGACGCTGCGAATCATCGAGGAAATCACGGCTGGACAGATGCCGCGCTTGACAGTCGAAGCCGGGAAGGCCAGCCGCATTATGACCGGGGCGCCGATTCCGCCGGGATCCGACGCCGTGGTTATGATCGAACGGACGCAACTGGGCGAGGACGGCTGCGTGGTGATCGATGATCGCCCGCCGAAGCCGGGCCAGAACATTCTGCCGCAGGCCGCCGAGATGCGGCGCGGCGATAAAGTTCTCCCGGCGGGGACCGTACTTCGGCCGCAGGAGTTCGGCGTTCTCTCCACGGTTGGCCGCACCACCATCTTGGTGCATCCCGCGCCGCGCGTTGCTGTTCTGTCCACCGGAGATGAACTAGTCGAACCCGAGGAGAGGCCGGAGGGCAGCCAAATCCGCAACAGCAACGGTCCCATGCTCGCCGCTTTGGTGAGCCGGTCCGGAGGACTGCCGCGCTATCTCGGCATCGCCCGCGATGATCCGGACTGTCTGCGTCCCATGATTTGCGATGGACTCAAGGCGAATGTGCTGATGCTTTCCGGCGGCGTCTCGGCCGGCAAGCTCGATCTGGTGCCGAGTCTGCTGCGCGCGGCCGGTGTCACGGCCCATTTCCACAAGGTCGAGATGAAACCCGGCAAGCCGGTGTTCTTCGGCACCCTCCTGCGGCCGGGAGCCGATAAGCCGGTGCTGGTGTTCGGCTTGCCGGGAAACCCTGTCAGCGTCCTGGTCTGTTTCGAGTTGTTCGTTCGTCCCGCTCTGCTCCGCCTGCGCGGTCACGCCAACCCCGGCCCGCACTTTGTCTCCGCTGTATTAAGCGAGGATTTCACTTATCGCACCGATCGGCCGACCTATCATCCGGCTTATCTGGAATCGACCGCGACAGGTTGGAGCGTGCGTGCGGTACCGTGGATCGGCTCGGCGGATTTGAGGGCCTTGACGCAGGCCAACGCCCTGGTGCTCTTTCCGCCGGGCGATCGGCGCTATCAGGCGGGGCAGGTGTTGGAAGCGTTGAGTTTATAACGGTTTTCGGTTTTCGGTTTTCAGTTTTCGGAACAATCACCAGGTTCTTCTTCACTGAAAACCGAAAACCGAAAACTGTTTGGGAGGCATGGCATGCCCATTTCGGAGATCACGCTCGAACGCATTCCGCAATCCTCCCTGGTGGCTGCCAGGCCATCGCGCACGCCGGGCGGAGCGTTTGTGTTGCTTCTATCCCTAACGAGCGGCGCGCTTCTCTGGCTTTGCTATTTCCCTGCCGCGTGCGGTTGGCTCATCTGGATCGCCCTGGTCCCGCTTCTCACCCTGGTGCGCAGCTCCGCCCGACCGCGGCGGATATATCTCAGCGCCTGGCTCGGCGGCTTGGCGTTCTATCTCGCATCGATTCAATGGATGCGCGTTGCCGATTATCGCATGTACGCGACCTGGATTGGGCTGTCGTTCTATTGCTCGCTGTATTTCCCCCTGGCCGTGTATCTGATACGTTTCCTCGATCGTCGCACTTCCTTGCCGTTGATTGTCACCGTGCCGGTAGTCTGGACGGCCCTGGAGTATCTGCGCTCGACATTCGGCGGCGGCTTCGCATGGTACCTGCTTTCCCATTCGCAGCATACGTTTTTGCCTCTGATTCAGATTGCTGACCTGACCGGAGCGTACGGCGTCAGTTTCCTCATTGCCGCCGTCAATGCCCTGCTCGTGGAAATCCTCGTAGGACAGACTGGTAAGCCTGACATACGAAGGGGCAGCCGTATCGGTTTGCTCGTGCAAGGTCTCGTCGTGCTGGCCGCGCTCATCGGTACGGTGGGTTATGGCTTCTGGCGGCTGGGGCAAGATCGAATCACGCCGGGGCCGCGTATTGCCATGCTCCAGGGCAATCTCGATCAACGCATTCGCAACGCTGCCGACCATGCGGAAGACGCCGCCGACCACATGACCCGCCACTCCAGCGGCTTGGCGGATCTCGCCGCCGTCTTTCGGCCCAATCTGATCGTCTGGCCGGAAACGAGCTGGCCTTACGAATGGGTCGAGAAAGAGGGCGTTCCCATCGTCGGCTGTCGCAAGATGGCCGAAGACATGGCCACAAACTGGCAAACGAATTTGCTCGTGGGAATGAACGGCTCCACGGTCGGCGCAGACAAGGTGCCGCATCGATACAACACGGCCATCCTAATCAATCGCCAGGGCAAAGCCGCCGGGCGCTACGATAAAATCCATCGCGTGCCGTTCGGCGAATATGTGCCGTTCCGCGATTGGCTGCCGTGGATGAATTACTTCGCGCCCTACGATTTCGATTACAGCGTTTGGCCGGGTGAGCACCACACGCGCTTTCCCTTGGCCGATGCCTCCAGCGGCCGGCTTTTCCGCTTCGGCGTCCTCATCTGCTACGAGGACACGGATGCGGACGTGTCCCGTCCCTACGGCGGCGGCGACGACGAAGCCCCGGCGGATTTCCTGCTCAATATCTCCAATGATGGTTGGTTCGACGGCACCAGCGAACACGACCAGCATTTGGCCATTTGCCGATTCCGCGCCGTCGAGTGCCGCCGCGCTGTGGCGCGCGCGGTCAACATGGGCATCTCCGCCCTCATCGACAGCAACGGCCGCGTCCTGCAACCGCAAGAAATGCCGTCCCCTGACCATCAGTTCCAAGTCTGGTCCGTACCGATGCCGCACGACAACCCGGCAGAGCTGCCCGTATCGCAGTGGCACGAGTACAAGAAAGTCGCTGGCGTTCTACTCGCGATTGTACCCATCGATGAGCGCGTGAGCCTGTACGCGCGCTGGGGCGATTGGCTACCGTGGGCGTGTTGGATCTTCCTCGCGGCTGCGTTCGGTTTCTCATGGGTGCGCTGGCGTTAGTTCCGAGCCTGAAGCGCGTAATAGTGGTTTCAAGACTGGTGAGGGGTACGGGGCATCTCGTTCCCACGCTCTGAGCGTGTGAACGAATTACTTTTTTCCTTTTCGTAGGGCAGACCATTGGCCGT
>DASRBG010000238.1:0-47448 GCA_035653735.1 Gemmataceae bacterium | reverse complement strand
CGGGGTCGCGTCAGCGCCCCGAGACAGACTTTCTCGGGGCGCTGACGCGACCCCGCTCGCCAAAGTCCGGAGTTCCCATGAATCCGTCAACGCTTCGCCGCCGACAATTCCAGCGCATCCTGCTCATCAAACCATCGGCGGTGGGCGATGTCATTCACACGCTGCCTGTCTTGGCCAAGCTGCGCCGCCGCTATCCGGCGGCTCGTATCGATTGGGTGCTGACGCCGGCGATTGCCGAGTTGGTCGGCCATCATCCCGCCCTGTCCAACGTGGTACTCTTCGACCGCGGCGCCTCGGCCCGCGATTGGCGCGATTGGCTGAACGGCCTGTGGCAAATGCTGGTCGATTTGTGGAGAACGCGCTACGATCTGGTGATTGATTTGCACGGCCAGTTCCGCTCCGCCGTGTTAACGATGGCAACCCACGCGCCGGTACGCATCGGCTTCGATCGCCCGCATCTTGGTCCGCGCTCGCCTTCGGATCGTAGACTGATCGAAAACGCTTATCGCCACGGCTGGACCGGCACGCGCGAGGGCGCTTGGCTGGCGTACACGCATCGCATCCCGCTGCCGCGCTCCGACGTTCACGCCATTGATCGTTACCTCTCGCTGGTGCCGATCCTCGGATTGGACGAAGCGCCGCCAGAGTTTCACGTGCCGATCCCACCGAATTCCGAAAGCTACATCGATACGGTCTTGAGCCGCTACGGAGTGCGCAGCCAATCGTTCGCGGTGGTCGTTCCCGGTACGATCTGGCCGACCAAGCACTGGCACATTGAAGGATTCGCGGCCGTGACACGCTACCTGCGCGGCACTGGACGGGCCGTCGTGCTCGCCGGCTCGGCGAACGAACGCGAACGCTGCCGGGCTGTGGCCGAACGCGCTGCTGGAGTGCTGGATTTGTCGGGGCAAACGACACTGTCGGAGCTGGCCTCGCTCATTCGCCGCGCCGAGTTGTGTGTTACCAATGATTCGGGTTCGATGCATCTGACTGTGGCGCTCGGTCGTCCCGTGGTCAGTGTATTCGGGCCGACGGATGAGGTGTGGATCGGTCCTTATCGCCGTCCGGAAGCCGTGGTGCGCGTTCAAAAAGACTGCGCCCCGTGCTATTTCCGACAATTGAGCGATTGTCCCCACAATCACGCCTGCATGCGCGACGTCACGCCAGGCATGGTGATCGAGTGCATCGAGCGTGTACTTGCTGGGGTGCGGCGCATCAGTGCTTAATGCCTGCCCGCCGCGCCAGCAAGGAAATCCCCTTGCTGGCGCGGCGGGCTGGCGTTTTCATTTCTTTCGGCCCAACCGCCTATCATGGCGTCGCTGATAATTCCATGCTTGAAGCAAGATGATTTGCCGCAGCCAGCGAATGCTTCGCCATCGCCGTCCCGCGCCGAAGTACAAACGCCAGAACCACAGCCGATCGCGGGCATCGACGCCGGGCACGTCGGACGAATAAAGGAGTTGAGCGAGGTCTTTTATCCGCCACCACGACCACGTCCAGGGGTGGTGCGCCAGGCGATGTAGATCGATGAGATGTACTCGATCCTGCCAGTCGGGCAGGCGTCGTGTGTCTTCCTCGGCGACGTAGAAATGACAGAGATAGAAATCCTTATGGAACCAGCGGCGATCGTGCAGGCGTCGCGCAAGTTCGACCATGTGGCGGATGAGGCTGCGTTTCCAGCGGCGAAACGTGGTCGGGGCAAGGCGCTCGGCGGCGAGGGGAACGGCCTCGTGCAGGGCGAGCATGCCGGTTAGTTCTTCGACCGCGAGGAAGCTATGGAAGCGGCCCCAAGGCCCAATGAACTCCCCTCCGGCCGCGGCTGCGGGCACCGGCAGTCCCGCCGAACGCGCGCGTTCCAGGTGCTCCCATTCCTGCATGGCCGGCGACCAGTTGCCCTCCGGCCACAATAGTGCCAGCAAGCGGTGCCGCCACGGCAGCCGATAGTGCCGTTTGAGATAGACGACGAGTTGCCGATCCTCGTTGGCCAACGTCCACCGCGCGATGGTTCGACCTTGCTTGGCATGAAAGCGATCGGTGACGGCCGCTTGCATGATGTGTTCGGCCCAGTCTGACCCAGCGAACTCCGGCCAATGCGGCAGTTGGCGCAGGCGACGAACGCCATGAAAGAGGCGCTGCCAGAGGGTGCCCGTGCCTGATGCCATCGATGTCCTCGTTCACCCTGCTCGTTTGGCGACGCTTCGTAGAAGCGTCAACCTGCTGGGACGCTCCCGCGAAGCGTCGCTAGACAGCTGCGCACGCCGCTTCCACAACACCACAACGCCAATCAACCACACCAGCAGGCTTCCGTACATTGCCGATCCGCAATCACGAAAAATATTCATGTCCGGGAGTTGCGGTAACAGATTACCGACACCGTTCACGATCAGAATCCCCAGCAGCCACGGACCCAGCGATAGCCCTTCGCGTTTCTGCCAACGATCGGCCGCCAGAGCCGTCGTCAGCGGCAATATCAGACTGAAATAGTGCAGATGGCAGACAGGGCTAATCAACAGCATGTTCAAGACGAGCAAGCCAAAGAGCAGCATGACGTCGATGCCGTCGTCGCGGCGTCGCCAACCGAAGGCGGCCAGGGTTGTCAGCGTCAGCCCTGCGCCGAGCAGATAACTGATCAGACGAAGTTCCGGCGAGGCCTTGCGCGGGCGCGTCGCCAGATCATAGTGCAGCGTATTGTGCAGCGCCGTCAGAATGGATTGCCCCTCGGTCGCTGTCTGGTTGGTCAACTCATCGGCGCGCGAGGCGTCGTCTCCACTGCCCAGACCTGGCAGGAGGACCGTGCGCGTCATCTCGCGGTAGCAATCAACCGTGCGAGCCGGTGCCAGAAAAATCAGCGGAATGACCACCAGCCCCAATACAAGCCCCACGACACAGCCGGCCAGACAGCGGCCATCGCGCCGCCATAACGGCAAAAGAAGCAGATACGCCGGGATGATCTTCACGCAGATGGCGCCGGATAGCCACAAACCGGCACGGAAATGTCTCCCATGTATCAAATCCGCGAGAAAGCCGGCGAAGAGGGCCAGGAGCAGCATGTTGACCTGACCGCGGCTCAGCGTGTGTCCGATGGGGATCACACAGGCGAGTATCGGCGTGATTCGCAGTGCCCACCAGCCGCGACTTCCGGCAGGCCAATTCAATCGCCCGATTGTTCGTTCCAGCGCCCGCGCCAAGTGATGAACGGCGAAAGCCAGGAAAAGCAGGTTCAGCAAGTAACAGATGGCGGCCGAGACCGAATAGGGAATCATACCGGCGCGATCGGCCCAAGCGGGAGGGTCGGCCAAGGGCGCGGCAAGAATCGCCAACAGCGGCGGATAGTGATAGTGGAAGCCGTTGTCGTCGGTCACGCTGTACGGGTCGGCACCGGAACGAACAGCCCAACCAGCGCGCAGGAACACGTTCAAATCGCCTTTGCGCGTGTGTTGAAACGCCGAACGATGTTCGACGATGACGCCAAAGACGACGAGGACAACGAAAAAAAACACGAGGAGGAGACGTTCTCCACGGCCAAGGTGTGCTTGACGGGAATCGAGCGCCGGCGATCCATCCATGGTGTCGGAGCCTCCTTGCACTGGGAACCGATCCTCTCATACTCTTGAAACTGTCCGCGTGTCAACCCAGGTTCTCTGCTCCCAGGCTGTGCCCTGGGCCCCGCTGGAGGCCATTTTGTGCCGCCCCTTCCCATCTCCCTCGAAACTCGTTACCCTTCACAACGTACCTACCAAACCCGAACTTTCAGCGGAACGGCATCGATCATGCGCTGGCTGCAAACCGAATATCTCCTCAAGGGTGTTTACCTCGGCCTTGTCCTCTACGCGGCCCTGCAACAAGCAGCGTCTCAGCAACAAAGCTGGGATGCCCTGGCTCGCGTTAATCTCTTGGCACTGGGCGGACTCGTTCTCGCCCTGCTCTTGGGAGGGGCGGCTAAAGTGCGCGAGGGCTATCGCATTCGCGGCCGGCTCTTGATTTTCACGCTGTTTTTGCTGCTTGAAAGCCCGACGCTGGTTTTCGCCGGCGTCCTGGGGGGCACGCTGGGAGGGATCGCCTGGGTCAACCAACGACTTGGCGACCAACCACGGCTTCAAGAATTGTTTCTGCCTGCGCTCTGCGGCGGCGCCCTGGCCGGCCTTGCCTTCGGTTCGCTTCGGCAAGTGCGGCACCGGCTAACCCGCATCGGCCTAATTCTGGCGCTGGCGGCCGGTCTGGTCGGCGGGCTGCTCTACTGGCTCGGCACATTCGGGGATTTGGCCCAGAGACATCGACTTGACGATCAAACCGTCTTTGCCGTGCAGATCCTCCTTAGCATTCCGTTCTTCTATCTGCTCACATTCGCCGGACACGAGGAAGAATCCGAGATCGAGATTGGCCTCATGTGCGCCAGCCTCGGACTTGGTCTGGGCATCCTCACCCACGATCACATCCAATATCAATCGGTGGCGGTCTTGTTACCGCTTTTGGTGTATTTCGGATACACGACGAAAGTGCTGCCGGGCCTGCGCGTGCTCAAGCATGCCTTCCGCGGATTCAGTTATGCTCGTGTCGGCCGTCATCGCCGCGCTTTGCAGGCGTTCCGCCGCGCCTTGCAACTCGATCCCAACAATCGCCTGGCCCGCGATGGTTTCTGGGACGTTCACCGTTCGCTCGATCTCGATCAGCTGGCGAACGATCCGCCGACCTTGGCCCTGGTCGATCTCGATCTCTGTTTGCAGCGGGCCGGTTCGCTGCTCTTGCAACCCGGCCCCTCGGCCGCCCAAATCGATGAGGCCCACCGCTTGCTTGACCTCGTGCTGCGCTTGCGTCCGAGCATGCATCCCTCCGTCGATTATTGGCGGGCCGTCGCTCACACACATGCCCGACGCTACGATGATGCGGCCAAGGACTTGGAGCGCATTCTCGATCCATCGCACTACGGTTCCGGCAATCCGCAGAGGCACAATACTCTGCTCGCCGCCTGGCAACTCGCGCTCTTGTTGCATGACGAGCTGCGCCGTCGCGTCGGCCAACCGCAGCTCGCGCTGCCTAACCGCCGCATGGAGGCGATCGCCGCTGTCGAACGTCATCTGGCCGATAATCTCGATGATAAAGATATATGGGGTCTTAAAAGGATTCTTTATCAAGATCTGACTGAACAGGAGTACGATGCCTTCGTGGGCGGGGCCGCCGGGGGAGCGATACCCCCAGCTCGCCATTTCGACCATGAGTACGTGCAGCAACTCGGCCTGGCGCTCATCGACGACAACGCACGTTGGCAACGCGGCGGCGAGTACTTGCGCATGGCGGCGCGTGGCCTGCCGTCGCTGGGACCGACCATTTTCGTACAAATCGCCCAGGCCCACCAACGTGCCGGCCACATCGAGGAAGCGCGGCACAATTACGAATTGGCCAAGCGCGCCGGTGTCGCGGTCGGCCAAAAAAATCTCGCCGAAGCCGAGCGACAAGCGTATTTCAGCACGGTCAAGCTGCTCGGTGAGGACGCCCTGGCACGCGGCGACGTGGATGCCGCCATCGAGAATTACCGCCTCTATTCCGAGTCTGAACGCGCTGGTATCGAGACCTTGCGAACGCTGGCGAGCCTTTACGAGAAGAAAAGCGATGCACTCTCGGCCATGCACGTCACGGATCAGGCGCTTGTCTACAACCCCAAGGACAAGGACCTGCTCGAACGCAAGGATCGCTATTACTATTCAGTGATGCCCGACCAACTTCGAGAACGCATCGAGTCGGTACGTCCATGGTTCGACTTCGATTATTGTGTGCGAAAGGCCCGCTCGATCCTCGACGGCCGCTACACCGATGTCGAATGGCTGGAAGTGGCGCATCATCTGATTCAGTTGGCGCTGGTGGTGATGCCTGATTGCCGAACGGTAAAGGTGCTGTTGGCGAAGGTGCTGCTGCGCTACGGCGAGCGTGATCGCGCTGTTGCCACGCTCGAAGAAGTGCGTAGCCCGAAGCCAGAGAAGTTCGCCAGCGCCGAGGACGAAGACGCCTGGTATCAGAGCTGCCAACTCTTAAGCGATCTTTATCTCGAAGTGGGCCGACCCGATCTGGCCGTGCCGTGCCTGACCGATTTCCGCGGAAGCTCGAAGAGCGGAGCGCGGACGCTGTACAAACTGGGTCAGGCTTACGAGCAGCTCGGCGACCGCGTCCGAGCTGCCAAGTACTACAAGCACGTAACGGCCTACGAGGGCAACCCGCTGGCGCCGGACGCCGAAGATGCGTTGCAGCGCTTGCAGCAGGAAGTGTAATTAAACTGCCAAGATGCGAATCAAACCGAGCCTGAAGCGTAAGCGAGGACTTTCTTGGTAGCATTCGCGTATGCTTCAGGCTCGGTTTGTCGCTTCAATCGTTGTGCTTCTGCCGGAGCCGCGCGCTTAAACGCAGCATCAATTGCACACGCTCGAATTCGTTGAGCCAATCTTGCAGGGTCACCGCCAGCTCGTCCGCGGCCGGAGCGACGATTCCCGTGGGACACGACGGACCAAGTTGCCGGGCGGTCAAGGCTCGGTAGCGGTTCAACGTGCGATCACCGAAGACGGAACACAGTTCATGGTCCTCAGCGAGAAACAGCGCCACCGGAACGCGGTCGCCGGCGTTGATGCGCACCTTCTCCGTCAAATCGCGGTGTTCGTCGCGGTCTAGCAAACGCAAGTCGATGCGTGTGGGATTGACCTCGGCGATGCGCTGCAAAAGCGGACATTGTTGCACGCAGTCGCCACACCAGATGCCGCTGACGATCAGCACTTTCATGTCGCGCACAAAGCCTGCGACGAGCTGCCTCTGGGCATCGGTCAACTGCGCCGCCGCGTAGACTTGTTGCCAACGGCGCTGCTGCTCGTCTGTGCCGGTGCGGACGTATCGGTCATACGGCAGGGCCGCCGCGAACTTCTCGCTCAAAAACGATGCGTTCATGACACTCCTCGGTCCCTGGAAACAACGGGCGAAAATCGTAAGCTGACCGCACTGTCACCGTATGAAGCCTGCCGAGCACGGAGAAGGGTCTCATGATCCAAGATTTGTCCCAACGTCACGACCTCATGAGCGATTTGTTCATTTTGCCTCGATCGGAAAGCGAATGGCAGCACTATCGCCTCAGCGACGAGCAAGTGCGATTTTTTCACGAAAACGGCTATGTTTCCGGCATCCGCATTCTTAACGACGAGCAGGTCGAGCGACTGCGCACCGAACTGCAAGAGTTGTTCGACCCAAAGCACCCAGGGAACAATCTCTTTCACGAGTTTCACTCGAACGAATCGCCAGACCCTTCGCGGGTCTTGTTCCACGCACTTGGCGCCTGGCGCATCAAGCCAGGCTTTCATGATTTGCTGTGGCATCCCGCCTTCACGGTACCTGCGAGCCAGCTGCTCGGCGGAGCGGTGCGTTTCTGGCACGATCAACTGTTTTGCAAGCCGGCCCAGCACGGCGGCGTCGTCGCCTGGCATCAGGACTATTCCTATTGGACGCGAACGGAGCCGATGGCTCACCTGACATGCTGGATCGGCCTGGACGACGCGACGCGCGACAACGGTTGTCTACACTACGTTCCCGGCAGTCATCGTTGGGAACTGCTTCCCATCACTGGCTTAGCCGGCGACATGAACGCGATCCAAAGCGTGCTGACGCCGGAACAAAAGGCCAAATTCCAGCCGGTCGCTATCGAATTGAAAAAAGGCGAAGCGGCGTTTCATCATCCTTTGATGGTTCACGGCTCTTACGAAAACCGGACTAGTCGCCAGCGCCGGGCCACGGTCATCAATGCCTTCCGTGACGGCATCATTTCCAACACGAACACCCCGTTGCTTCGAGGCGTGCCGGTCATCGGCAAGGGACAGAAAGTCGAGGGACAATTCTTCCCGCTGTTGTTCGATCCCAATTTGGTTAGCGACGCTTCGTAGAAGCATCGCTAACCAGAACGGTGTTGCAGCAAATCACGGGCCTGGTGTTCGACTTGCTTTTTCACCGTGCCGGCCAAGAGCGACAGCATCCAGGGCAGCGCAATGTCTAGATTCACGGTTTGCTCGGCGACGTGGGCCGTGCCGGAGATGGATTGACCCATCGCCGCGATTTGAAAGTGTAATATGTCGCCGTCCCAATGTTGTTCGACGCGGTGCAACATGCCTCCGGAATGACCTTCAACATTCGACGCCAGCTCATCAATGCGTCGCTTGGCCTCCACCCGGCCGAGTTGATGAGGGATACTGATGGTGAGATTTCGCATGACGCGTCTCGCTGAAAGAGCCTCTATTCCGTTAAGGCGATGCCTCCTTGCGTCGCCTCTTTCATTCCATCAGTCAAGGGAGAAACGAACAAGGGCAGCCGAATGGCCCATCTCATGAGGACTGTACATACTTGAATCTCCTCCCATCGTCGCTATCCTATCGGGGGATTCCTCTTCTCGCGCGGGAACAGCAATCATGTTGGCACGGAAGTATCTTTTCCCCAGAGTAATCGAGATGAACTACCAGGCGGGCCTCCCCCTGGGCGTCAACGTTTATCTCCTCGATGGCGGCAAGGAGTTCCTGCTTATCGATATCGGTTATCGGGATACCGTCGAGGAAATCATCGAGTTGATCCGCCGCATGGACTTCAACCTGTCCACCTGCAAGATGATTATCGCCACACACGCCGACGCCGACCACATCCAGGGATTGGCCCGTGCCAAGGAGATTCTCAAGACTAAGGTGGCTGCTCATCCGCTCAGCGTCGCGCCTCTGGAATCGGCCGACGAGGTTCAAACTTATGCTTCGATCAAGGCTCAGGGCATCGAGTTGCCTTTAACTCCATGCAAGATCGATATTCTGCTTAATGAAGGCGACACTATCGCGGTCGGCGACCTGCGTTTGAAGGTATGGCACACCCCCGGCCACACGCCCGGACATCTCAGTTTCAAGATGGGCAATCTTCTCTTCAGCGGCGACAACATCTACAAGGACAGCTGCGTCGGTGTTATTGACGCCCATCACGGATCGAATTTGCCGCACTTCATTGATTCGCTCAAGCGCATCAACCGCGACGACGCCGAGTTTTTGCTGCCTAGCCACGGACCCGTCTTTCGCCGCGATCCGGCCATCATTCAGAAGGCGATCGACCGCCTGACGCAATATCAATCGATGGCCGACTTCGGCACCTGCGCCACCAGCTGGCCCCTGCTCGAAGAATGGAAGCGCGATGTGTGCGAGGGACGGATGCCGGAGTTCGATAAGCCATAGAATCAATTCGATCTTAGTGGATTTCAAGACGCTCCTGGCGTGGCCGGAGGCGCCCCTTCGCGGTCAGTGATCGAGGCTAGTAAAACCTCGACATCGCGCCATAGAGCTTCCCACGCCATTCGGTCGGCAGCAGGCATCGCCGCCATCGATGCGAGGTTCCGAATCGAGGCCAGGTCTGGGTCTTTTTTCCAGTACATCAGCCACTCCCTTACTTGGTGCTGCCGCTTTGGATCCTTTGCCTGAGATGTCATCTGAGCGAGGTCTGACCGCAACCACTTCATCGCCAGGCCAGTAAGGCGGTTCCATTCCGCGCGCCCGACTTTGGGCAAGTCCTTAGCCTTGCCTGCGGCAGCCAGGATGGCACAGCAGGCAGCGTTGTAGCGATGCCTGTTGTTGAGGTCGTCGGCTAGGGCGGGGTTGGCGTCGAACATCCAGGTGAACAGTCTCACGGCCCGCATATACTGGCGCCGGGACGACTGGAGCGTCAGTGCAATAACTTCGAACGCCTCATCCGTGCTCGCAGGGTCGGCCCGACCGGCCGCTATCTCATCCAGCTTGGCGAGCTTGGCCCGCTTTTGAACAACGCCGTCGAGGACCTGACGATAATACGCATTCTTCGGGGCCACCGCCACCGCCTTGCGATACCACTCCTCAGCTTCTGCCAGATTGCCCTGCCTGTCGTGGACCAATGCAATATTGAAGTGGATGGGGGAGCCCGGGTCGATCGCGAGCGCGGCGCGGTAGCTCGCTAGGGCGGCGTCGAAATCTCCCTTCTCCAGGAATAGGTTTCCCAGGCCGACGTGAGCCCCGGCGTACTTGGGGTACTTCCGGCCCAGTTCGATGGCCCAGCGGCTGCTCGCCTCGGCCTCGCCCCAACTGTGCATGGCCCGCCAGGCGATGCCGAGTTGGTTGTGGGCGAACGGGCTGTCCGGCCGGAGGGCGACCGCCACCTTTGCCCAGGCAAGCATCTCCTCGATCCGTTTCTCGCCCGTTCCCCACAGGCGGTGGCTGCTGCGGTAAGCCAGCACGTAGTCCGAGGGGTGGGTCCGCCAGGCGGCGGTCATCAGCCGCACCCCATCCTCCTGGGGCACCATCGGATGGAAGCCAACCGACGCGGCGAACCAGGCCGGCATCTTTGACCCGTCCAACGCCTTGACCAGCGTCAGCACTCGACCCTCGTCACCGGCCTGGATCGCCGCCCGGATCGCCGCCCGGTCGGGGTCCGGGTCGAGCCGGTCTAGTATCGGCAGAAGGTGCGGCCCCTTCGGATCGGCGGAGAACCACTCGCTTAGCCCGGCGATCAGCGCGGCCGACACCCGCGATGCCCGCACGGTGTCAGCCGCCGCAGCCGGATCCGCCCCGTCCACGTCCAGTCCGTACCGGATGAACACCGCCCGGTAGCGCCTCGCCATGCTGGACGGATCGGGCATGCTGATGTTGCCCGGCGCCCAGCTCATATCGTCAATCTCCCGGAGATCGCGGACGAGATCTCGGTCACGCTTCGCCGTAGCCAGCAGGCTAACGAATTCGGTTGGACTATCCGTCCCGAGCCGATTCTGGGCGTGGGCTAGGGCCAGATCCGCGGCCGTCAGATCGCCTGCCGCCAGCACCTCCTCCGCATGGTTCAGCGCGGCCACGGCCTCTTGTCGGTCACGCTCGGCCGCAACCGCCCGCTCCTTCTCCCACTCGGCTGCCTGCCGGTCCCTCCACCACGCCCCGACGCCGAGGAGAGCCAGGATCAGCACGCCGGCCGCTGCGGCCGCCGCCTGCCAGCGTCGCTGCTTCCTCTGTTCGGCGGCCTTCACCGCCGCGGCCGCTCGCTCCTTCTCTGCTGCCCGCATGCGCTCCTCGGTCGCCGCCCGCAGACCGGCAACCTCCTCTGCAACAGCTCCGGCATCCCGCGGCCGATTCGCCGGCCCGAACGCCAGGCAGCGCTTACACAACGCCACCAGTTCTGGCTCGACGCCGCTGCTGTCTAGCCGCGCCATACACGCGGACAGATCGCCGCGAATTGCCATCACTCGAACCGCCTCAGCGTCGGCCCCCGCGTAGGGCGGCATCCCGGTGAGGATCACCGTCAAGATGGCTCCTAGGCCGAACACGTCGCTACGCTGGTCGATGTTGCTGATCTCGCCCGCTGCCTGTTCGGGCGGCATGTAGGCCAAGGTTCCCAGGACACTGCCTGCTTGTGTGAACGAAGCGTCCGAGCCGCCGGCATCCGAGCCGCGGATGAGCGTGCCGGCAACCGTCTCGCCGGGATCGGTGTCGGCCGAGGCGGGGATGACCTTCTCGGTCAGGACCTTGGCCAGGCCCCAGTCCATGACCTGGACTTCCCCGAAGCTTCCGACCATAACGTTACTCGGCTTGAGGTCGCGGTGAATGACGTTATGAGCATGGGCATAGGCCACCGCCTGGCAGACCTGCTCGAACACGGCCACAAAACGGCCTCGCTCGAAGGAAGGGTCGGGGCGCTGATGTAGCAGATCCTCTAGCGTGCAGCCCTTAATGAGTTTCATGGCCAGGAAGGGCCGGTCGTCGTGCAGCTTGCCGTAGTCATGCACCGGCGGGATGGCCGGGTGCTGCAACTGCGACGTGATTCGGGCCTCATCGGCAAAGCGACGGGCAGTGCCGGAGTCGGGGGCGAATTTGTCGTGCAGCACCTTGACCGCCACCTCACGGCCCAGCGTGGTGTCCGTGGCGCGCCAGATGACGCCCATGCCGCCGCGGGCGATCTCGTCGAGCAACTCGTATCGGCCGGTGTGCGGGCGGGAAGGCAAGGCGGGAGCAACCATGCTCCCCGCGGCCGCTGCGACAGCACTGGAAAAGTCGCTCGTGAGATCGGGACGATTCGGCTCGGAGGCCGACCCCCCAACGGGAGAATGGCTGTGGGGTTGAGCTTGGTCGGCCATCGCGAACCCTCGATTGCCTGGTCGTGAAGTCAAAGATAGGAGAGAAAGCAGGCGGAAATTACGATTACGAGGACGATCAAGAGCAAGAGAAGGAATCACGCGGGATGGCTGCCTTCTTCGGGACTCATCTAGCTTCTCGCGATCGAAGCAGAACTACCCTAGCCAAGGCGAATCCATCACTTGTTCTCAATCCTCTTCCGCATCTTAATCCTTATCTCCTTCTCTCTGCACTCGGTCGCCATTCGCTTCTCCCGGCACCCGGGGTTTCGTTCAAGAGTCACCCACAGAGCTTCGCACGAATCCTCGACGATGGTATCGCCGCTAAACATGCTTGTTCTGCAATGCGAAATCATTCCGAGAAGCGGACGGCTGGAATAGTTGGTAGGATACCGGAAGCCGTTGCTTCAGTCAAAAGTCGAAAGGTAGACACGGTTACATGAATCGATTGCCGTTGCCCTTGTGGACCGAACGCTACGCCGCGCCGCTGGCTCCGATGACCCGCGAGGAGATGCGTGCGCGCGGCTGGGATTATGTCGATGTTGTCTTCGTCACCGGCGATGCCTATGTCGATCATCCCAGCTTCGCGATGGCCATCCTGACGCGCGTTCTGGAGGACGCCGGCTTCCGCGTCGCCGTGTTGAGTCAACCCGATTGGCACAGCTGCGCCCAGTGGCGGCAGTTTGGTAGGCCGCGTTTATTCTTCGGCATCAGCGCCGGCAACATGGATTCACTCATAAATCACTACACGGCCAACAAAAAGGTGCGCAACGACGACGCCTATTCGCCGGGCGGCCGCATCGGTCTGCGTCCCGATCGCGCCACGCTGTCCTATTGCCATCGCGCGCGCGAGGCATTCCCCGGCGTACCGATCGTTGCCGGCGGCGTCGAGGCGTCGCTGCGCCGCCTGGCCCATTACGATTACTGGAGCGATACCGTCCGTCGATCGATCCTGCTCGATAGCAAGGCCGATCTTCTTGTCTACGGAATGGGCGAAAAGACGATTGTGGAAATCGCACGGCGGCTTGCGGCGGGGGAGACGGTCAAGGATCTGCGCGATATGCGCGGCGTCGCCTACGTGTTGGGAGCGAAGGAAGCGGCGGAATTGGCGAGCGGGGTCGCGTTAGCGCCCCGAGAAAATCGCAAACTCGGGGCGCTAACGCGACCCCGCTCGCCCGACTCGCTCCTCCTCCCCAGTTTCGAGGAAGTAAAATCCGACAAACGTGCCTTCGTCGAGGCGACGCGCCTCATCCACATCAATACGAATCCGTACAACGCACAAACGCTTGTGCAATTCCACGAACGCCAAGCCGTCGTCGTCAATCCACCAGCGCTGCCGTTGCCCGATGCGGAGATGGATCGCATCTACGATTTGCCCTACACGCGCCGGCCGCATCCATCGTACACCGAGCCGATCCCCGCTTACGAGATGATAAAAGACTCGGTGACAATCATGCGCGGCTGCTTCGGCGGCTGCACGTTCTGTTCGATCACGGCCCATCAGGGACGAATCATCCAATCGAGATCGCAAGAGTCGGTTTTACGCGAAGTCCGCAAGCTCGCCGCCGATCCGGAGTTTCCCGGCGTCATCAGCGACATCGGCGGGCCGACCGCCAATATGTATCAAATGCGCTGCACACGACCCGAAGTCGAGGCAAAGTGCAAACGACTCTCATGCGTTCATCCGACCATCTGCAAGCTGCTCGGCACCGATCACGGCCCACTCGTCGAGTTGATGCGCCGCGCTCGCACCGAACCGGGCATCCGCAAAGTGCTGGTTGCCAGCGGCATCCGTATGGATCTTGCCCAATTATCCCCGGAATACATGCGCGAGTTGGCGACGCATCACGTCGGCGGTCATCTGAAGGTCGCGCCGGAGCACACCGATCCTCACGTCTTGTCGCTGATGAAAAAGCCGGAAAACGACAATTTTCAGACTTTCGCCCGCGACTTCCGCAAGGCGTCACATCAGGCTGGCAAACCGAAGCAATATCTCGTGCCCTATTACATCGCCAGCCATCCGGGCAGCGATCTGCATGCCATGATCGACCTGGCCGTGTTTCTCAAGCGCAACGGCTATCGTCCGGATCAGGTGCAAGATTTCATCCCCGCCCCGTTCGACATTGCCACGTGCATGTACTACACAGGCATCGATCCGTTCACGAAACAGGAGGTCTATATAGCGAGAGGGCTTCGGGATCGGAAGATGCAGCGGGCACTGATGCAGTTTTTCAAACCGGAGAACTGGTTCATGGTCCGTGAGGCGTTGATTCAAGCTGGGCGGGCGGAACTCATCGGGAATGGGTGTGACTGCCTCATTCCCGCCCATCCCCCAAAAGAGGCGATCGAATCGCGGCGGCGGCAAGCTAACCCGGCGGCCAAGGCCGAGACGGTAGGCGACCACTACCACACTGTCGCCAATCCCTCCAAGGCCGAGAAGCCGGGCGAGCGCGGGCTGCCGAACAAGGGCTACCGGCCGGGGAGGAAGATGGCGCGACGCCACGGTGTGATACCCAAGCGGAAAGGGATCGATTGAGCCTCTCACCTGTAGACAGCGGTTGCTGTTAGCGGGTGGGGTCACCGCGTGTCATGGGACTCGCGCGGCTTGACCTCGACAGTTGCAGACCGGGCGCGTTCACCGATCATCGGGCTGAGGTACGGGCTGCCGCGGTACTTTGCCCGGTAGGCGTCGTCAATGCGGTCGTTGATCGGCCCATCGACGGGCTTGAAGACGACATCCCTCGTCATGCCTGCGGCCGTGATCCGGCCCGCCTTTTGGCGCATCGCGGCCTGGTACCAGCGTGAACCTCGCCCGTTGTACGCCCGCAAGTAAAGCGCGCCATCGACAGCGACGGACCAAATCCACGTCGGCGTGCCATACGTCGTCCCGTCCTCGCGGAATGGCGAGATGTGCAAGTCGTCGGTCCTCGCAATCCGTTCCAATTCGTCCTTCGACCAAGTACTCATGGTGGCTCCTTTTTCGATCCAGCCGCACGGCCACAGGTCCGACCCGCACACGCATGTAAGCGAAATTCGGATAATAGCGTCGTTTGGATCGAGGATTTTCGGCGTCTCGCGGTCCTCGAAGCGGATGTCGTGCGGGCCGTAAAGAACCGCTCCTCGCATGGTCTTACTCCTTGTCGTTGATAATCACAGTCATGGCAATTCGGAGAGGTCGTATCCCGGCTTCTTGTAAAGCTGGTCCGGCTTCTGCACGATGTCGGGCTTGTAGACCCTCTCTGCCCAATCCTCTGGTTTGACTTCCTCGAACGCCACCGAGACGGACTCCTCACCGTAATGCAGAACTTCCATCACGTCCTTGCTGATTCGGTCGGCGAGTTGTTCCTTCTGCTGCTCGGATTTTCCGGGCCAGAGCTTCACGATGACATGAGGCATGGTTCTCTCCTTCGACTCCGAACGCAGTGGTCGCCAAGTCTACTTGCGGTATTGCTCGTCGGTGACTTGCTCCATCCACTCGACCACCTTGCCGTCGAGCGCTTCCTGGATGGCAATGTGCGTCATGGCGGTGGTTGGGGCCGCTCCGTGCCA
The DNA here is from genome assembly GCA_035653735.1 of Gemmataceae bacterium. Lineage (GTDB taxonomy): Bacteria > Planctomycetota > Planctomycetia > Gemmatales > Gemmataceae > JAJPHU01. The sequence goes on along the minus strand of DASRBG010000238.1, from coordinate 31,772 downwards.
GTGCTTCTCGCCCGGCGGGAACCAAACCACGTCGCCTGGCCGTATCTCCTCGACTGGGCCGCCCCATCGCTGGACCCGGCCGCACCCGGCTGTCACGATGAGCGTCTGACCGAGCGGGTGAGTGTGCCACGCCGTCCGTGCGCCCGGCTCAAACGTCACACTGGCTCCGGCCGCGCGCGCCGGTGCGTTTGTCTGGAACAGGGGGTCGATGCGTACTGAGCCGGTGAACCACTCAGCCGGTCCTTTGCTGGACGATTGTGTACCTGCTCGCTTGATGTCCATTTTGAACTCCTGTCTTTTGGTTTGCGGCGAATCGGCTCGCGCGCGGAGGTACGCCCAGGCGAGTGCAGTGACGCCAGCAGTCTTCAAGAACCGCCGGCGGTTCGTATTCGGCCGAGTAAACGTAAACGGGCGTAAGGCTTCAATGTGGAAGAGCATAAGGCGCACCGATTCTGGGAAACCGACAACCACGGCTCAGCCAAGTCGGCAGCCGCTGCCGCCTGACGAATAAATGGTATCGCGGGGAATCGAGGCACTGGTAGCACAATCGTCCGGGACTCTTGCCTAATCCTCCACGACTTACGGGCCGCGCATGATCGCGAGCGACCGCCGCGGGTACAATGCTGAGAGGGTGAGCGGGCTGACTAGAAAGGAAGAAACAGACGTGGCGAAAGAGGGACCGGCACTGCTTGGGTCTGCAATCGAGCGGCAAACGAGCGCGGACGACGTGTACCACACCGCCGTGCCCGCGCTCCGGCTGTCTCGGTTCTCAGCCCCCTCCGACCTCGCCGCTCTCGTGTATGAGCCTTGCCTGTGTGTCGTCGCACAGGGTACGAAAGAAGTGCTGCTGGGCGATGAGACATACCGCCTCGACTCCGCCCAGTCACTTCTGGTTTCCGTTGACCTGCCGGTCGCAGCCCGGCTCGTCGAGGCCTCGCCAGCTCGCCCGTACCTTGCAGTTCGGATCGCGCTCGACCCGGCCGTGGTCGGCGAACTCCTGGCCGACGGCGCGGCCGCCCCGCCGCTTGGTCCGCCCGCACGAGCGATTGCCGTGACTCCGGTCGAGCCGCCGCTCCTGGACGCCGTCACCCGGCTCGTGGATCTACTCGATTCTCCGCTAGACATCGCGCCGCTGGCACCGCTCGTCCTCCGCGAGATCACCTACCGGGTGCTCGCCGGCCCACAGGGGTCGCGGCTGCGCCAAATGGCATCGGCTGGTGCCTCGGCTCAGCGCATCGCGAGGGCGATCCGCTGGCTGAAGGACCACTTCACCGACCCGCTCCAGATCGAGTCGCTCGCGAAGCGCGTGGGGATGAGGCCGTCGGCGTTTCACCAGCACTTCAAGGGCGTGACAGCGTTGAGCCCGCTCCAGTACCAGAAGCGGCTGCGGCTCCAGGAAGCCCGGCGGCTCATGCTGGGCGAAGGGCTGGATGCGGCCGAGGCCGCGTTCCGCGTCGGATATGAGAGCCCGTCCCAGTTCAGCCGCGAGTACCGCCGGCTATTCGGTGCCCCGCCACGCCAGGACGTGGCCGCGGTCAAGGCTAAAACCCAACCGACGGGTGGCTCTGACTCCCAGCGGCGGATTGTTTTTACAGCCACCTGATTCGCTACCGCCCGATATACTGGTCTTTGTGCATATAGCCCAAGACATCGCCGCGTGCAGGTACCACACTGGGATCGATCCTTTCACGAAGCAGCAGGTATATGTTACCAAGGGGCTTCGGGACAAAAAGATGCAGCGGCCGCTGATGCAGTTTTTCAAACCGGAAAACTGGCTTACCGTGCGCGAGGCAATCCTCCAGACGGGGCGACAGGATCTGATCGGCGGGTGCGAAGGGTTGATCCCGGCCAACCAGCCGAAGGAGGCGTTGGAGAAACGGCGAGGGGAAGCGAACTGGGCCGTCCAAGGCGATGACCACTACCACACCGTCGCCAACCCCGCCAAGGGCGATAAGCCCGGCGAGGGTGGGGCAGGACCAACGAAGCCAACCGGTTACCGGCCGGGGCGGAAGTCGGCGAAACGGCGTACTGGGCGCCGATTACCGCCAATCCACGTTCGCCACGGAAACGATTCCCTTCTCGTAGAGGGGGACGCGCCGCTCGTAGCCCCTCTCGGGCGAAGTAAACACCAGATCGTAGTACTCGATCGAATCGGAGCCCGAGGCGACCCGCCGAGAGTGCCACACGACCCAGAGAATCTGCTTGCCGTCCGGCGACCAGCAGGGCGCGTCCGGCTTGCCGCGGTGGCCCTTGTCTAGAGAGGCGATGAGCTTGTCGAATTGGACGAATTCCCGCGCGCCCGTCCCGTCGGCGTGCCGGACCACTCCAGAATGAAGGACGCGATCCTTGTCCGGGTTCTCGCGGCGCCAATGGGCCACATGCTTTCCGTCCGGGGAATATCGCGCCGACAGCTGATCGAACTTCTCCTCCGGCGTCAACAACCGTCGCTCCGAGCCGTCCGACTTACACACGTAGAGTTGTCGTTGCGGGTACAGCCCGCGCGGCGTATCGACCATGAGGTCACGATTGCCGGCAACGACCACCAGCCGGCTGCCGTCCGGTGTCCAGCCCTCCACAACGTCATGCTTAGGTAACGGTAACCGCCGCTCACGCCCGGTCGCGACGTCGAGCGCCACGCTGTCGAACCCTTCCTCGGCCCCGCGGTAGCATGCCAGGCTCTTGCCGTCGGGGGACCAGGCCACGACCCGATCCATGTCCGCCAACTTCCTCCGGTCCCCGCTCGGTCCCACCACCCACACCGACCGCCCGCCATCCTTGGCCACCACCTCCACCGCCAGTGAGCGGCCGTCCGGGGAGACGCGGCCGCGCGACACCTGGGCCCCCTCAAAAGCGCATACAGTTTCCAGGCCGCTGCCGTCCGGTCGGATCGCCTGGACGTTTGCCGCCTTGATCTCCTTATTCGTCGCCGAGACGGCACCGAAGAGCAGGATTTTACCCCGGTAGGGGGACTCGTCCGGCTTCTCGGCGGCCGGCACGCCGAAGCCGGCCGACAGCAACAGCGCGGCCAGAATCCCAAAGTCTGCGAGCCGCGCCCAAGACCGGCGTGATGACGCTCTTGTTGTCATGGACCAACACTCCTCTGATAGGGCGACCCGGCCACTCACTTCCGCGCCTGCTCGACGAGAGCCTCCGCCACCCGTACGCGGGCCATCGCCCGCACCCACGCGTCGTCCTGCTTCTGTGCGGCCTCCAGCGCGCCGTCCAGGTCCCCGCTCGCCGCCCGGGCACCAGCCAGGTGAGCCAGGGCATATTCCCGAACGTGGAGCATCCCCTGCGGGTTCTGCAGTCGATCTCCAAGCACGAGTGCGTCCTGCAGCGTCTGCTTGGCCTGGTCCTTCCGGCCGGCAGCCGCCTGACTCCTGGCTACCTCCATCAGTGCGTAGCAGCGGCTCATCTCATCGTCGATAGCAGCAGCGACCTTTGTGGCCACGGCAAAGTCCTTGGACCGGAGAAGGGCGCCAACGACCTCCTTGAGTGCCTCCCCTTTGGCGTGCGCGTCCTTGATATTCTCCGCGGCCCCGTGGGCTCCCTTGGCGTCGCCGCGGGCTGCCAGCGCAGCCGCCACGACCTGCCAGGCGCGATCCCGCCCGCCGCCGGCTTCGACCTCTGCTGCCGTCTTCCCGGCTTCGCTAGCCAGGCCCAGCGCCGCCTTCGCCTCGGCCAGCGTAATGAGAACGGCGGTCTTATTGTCGTCCCGGGCGTATGCACGGACCTCGGCGAGCCACTTGGCCGCGCCGTCTCGGTCTCCGGCGTTGGCCAAGGCGACGGCAGCGGCAGCCAGGGCCGACGCGTGGGCAGGCGTTCCGGCGGTGATGCCGGCGGCCGTTTTCAGGGCCCCCTTTGGATCTCCAGTTCGGGCCTGGCCTTCAGCGATCTGGCGAAGGGCTTGGTCCTTCCAAGCGCCCGCCCCCTCGCCCCGAATCCGGTCGGCCAGCTTCAGGGCCTCCTTGACGTCCCCAGCACGAGCCAGCCCCGCGGCGACCTCGTACAGCGCGGCGTTCTGGTTTGGCTCCGAGACACCCTCGGTAACCGTCTCCAGGGCGCCCTTGCCATCGCCGGTCTCGGCCTGGCACGCCGCAATCAGGGATAGTCGGTTGTCCTTGTGGTCCGCAAGCACCTGCCGCAGCACCTTGCTCTCGGCCTTGAGGGCCTTCCGCAGACTGGCCGCGGCCGCCTCACCCCTTCCGGCCCGCGCCTGGACGCGGGCGATAAGGCAATAGGCGTTTACCCGCTGCATGGGGTCTTCGATCGTGCCCGCGTCCTGCAAAGCCGATTCGAGCACCGCGATCAAGCGGGGGTCGGTCTCCGTGGCCTTCGCCTTGGGCGGCGCGTCCGCCGATGGTGCCACTCCCGTCGCCTTCTCCGTAGCCACCACGCCCCGGTAGGCTGCGACACCGCCCGCAACAACGCATGCCAGTGCGATGGCCGCAGGCGCCAGTGCTTTCTTCACGCACATGGCTCGCAACACCCCTTTCGCCAGGCCGCTTACGCGGCCGGGGACCGCACCGGCCAGGTTCACGGCATTAACGGTTGGCCCGATCAGGCGGATTGGTACGGCGGCTGCCGCCTCGCGGTCCAGGGAAACCACCACGGCCGCTCCTACCGCCATCGTCACTCCCCGGCGCGTCAGCCGTTGGCGCAATCGCTCCCTCGCCCGCCGCACCTGGGTCGCCACGGTTTCCAGCGGACGCCCGAGACGGGCCGCCGCCTCGCCAAGGGTGTGCCCCTCAACGTCGCAGAGAACGAACGGCAGCCGATATCGCTCCGGCAGCCGGGCCACCTCCCCATCAATGGCCGCCAGAGCCTCGGCGTGACCCGGCTCCGCCGCGGCAACCGCCGGCTCTCGGCCAACGCCTTGCCCTTCCCGCCTAGCCCGGCGAACGGCAGTGGCTCGGGCGGCGAGCGCGCAGCGGTACGCCACCTTGTACAGCCAGCTGCCCACCGAGCCTCGCTTACCCACCGACGCCGCCTTGCGCGCCAGTACGAGGAAGGTGGCTTGGAAGGCGTCCTCGGCGTCTTGCTCGTGGCGCAACACGCGCCGACAAATCGCGAGAACCAACCCCCCGTGCCGCCAGACCAACAACTCGAAAGCCCCTTGATCCTTGTGCTCGAGGTAGCGAGTCAGTAGCTCCGCATCGGACGGGCCCGCGGCCTGCCTGCGGCCCACCCGTCGGCCGAGTTCGCGGATGTAGTTGAGAAGGGAGTTCTGGGACACCATACGGCCCTCCGGGTCTTGCCTGGTTAGTTATTAATATAGAGCAGGGCCGCCGTCCGATTTGTTCAAGTTTCTCGCTCGCCAGAACAGGTCCGCCACACGACGCGGGGCCTCCACATGCCCCTAGGGAGTGGCACGGGAGGGATCCTGGGCGTAAGCGGTCAGCGGCTCGTCCTGCATGCTCAGATCAGATACATCTGCGTATTGTTGCGAGCTGGGGCACCGCGCAGCCGACCGCTCGACCTGGGCCAATCATAGGAGTTGTCACCGAGGTGGCTGGCGTTTAGTAGATGGCAGTTACCGACCCGGCCGGGGCGAGCAGCCAAGGGAGCGCGGCCAGCCGAGCCAGCGCTACCGTCCCGGCGGAAGACCGCGCGCCGCCGGGACGAGGCCCGCAAACGAAAGGGTAGTGAGTCGGCCCCACGACCGTAGCCCGTACTCGACCGTCGGGGCAAACTCCTTCTATGTCTCGAACGACCGCGCTCACCGGCCACGGTGGCCGGGTAGACTCCAGTCCGGAAAACGCTCTCGAGCACCCCCATCCGATGCAGCGGCTGGTTCTGCCTGGAGCGATTCCGTGCCGAAGCAAGTCCGGTAGACGACTCCCGCGCAGGCGGCGCCGGCAACCGGGGCGACCCAAAACAGCCACAGTTGTGCCAATGCCCAACCCCCGACGAACACCGCCGGCCCAGTCGAGCGGGCCGGATTGACCGACAGGTTGGTCACCGGGATTCCGATAAGGTTGATCAGGGTCAGACCCAGCCCGATCGCCAGCGGCGCGAATCCCTGCGGGGCGCGTCGGTCTGTCGAGCCCATGATGATGAACAGGAACATGAAGGTAAGCACGACTTCCGCCGTTAGACAAGCGACCAGGGAATACTTGCCCGGCGAATGCTCGGCGTAGCCGTTGGCCGCAAACCCGTCCGACAGGGTGAAGCCTTCCTTCCCAGAAGCGATAACGTACAGCACCGCCGCCCCCGCCATCGCCCCCAACACCTGGGCGATCACGTAGGGCAGCAGATCTTTCAGCGGGAACCGGCCTCCGGTTACGAGACCGACGGATACAGCCGGGTTGAGGTGGCAACCCGAGACGTGGCCGATGGCGTACGCCATCGTCAGCACCGTCAGCCCAAAGGCAAGTGACACGCCGACGAGACTGATGCCGACGTTGAAGAGAGTGCCTTCGAGTTTGGCGCCGAAGACCGCTGCCAGGACGGCGCTTCCACAACCACCGAACACGAGCCAGAACGTGCCGAGAAACTCGGCCACCCCGCGCTTCCACAACTCCATCGGATCACCTCCTTTAGCCGCAACCTCTACCGGATGCCCCGGCTCCGTTGCGGCGCCAAGAGCCCCATTTACGCTACAGAGAAAAGAAAGCATTCGGCGTGCCGGCCCGTCTCTGATCGTACCGATTCATTTTGTTCAGGTTTGCAGGGTTGCTCTGCCACGGCGTCGGCGATGAGTTGCATGCGGTCGGCACACTTTGAAACGCACCATGATTCGCCTGCTCTCCAAGAAGGTCGCTGCGGCTGGCGGGCTACGGAAGCGGGACCATTCCTCCCTCAGTTAATCGAGAGCTGCATCGAGCTGAGAACGATTCAGGTCTTGCTTGGACATCAAAGCCTGAAGACGACCATGAGCTACACGCACATGGCCCGGGAGGAGCCGGAGGCGTCTCCCGTCCACTCGATTTACTGAATGATGTGACCGATCAGGACGAGCGCCGCAGCCGTTACTAGCCCTCACCATAGGCAACCCTTTGCCACGCGGCGCGAGGACCATGCACTCAAGCGAAAAGGAAGTGGGTCGGGCACGCGACCGGAACCCGTACTCGACCGTTGGTTAGTTGGCTGGAGTCCCGTTCGCATCGAGAAGGTAGAAAACATCTGTGGTGATCTTGGATGGGTCGCTATTCCACTCATCTCTCCAATGGCCGTAGATCTCCCAATTAAGGCCAGTCAAGGCATACTTGTTGTTCTGGCACCACTGACGAATCGCGTCATGTGCCTCGTGGAGGAGACCATAAGGCCCGAAATGGGTCGTTGTGGCGACCGTGCCGGCTGGGGTGGCCGAGCCGACAACTTCGCCGTATCCGCCGAATGGCGCCTCCAACTCCACACCCACTTCAAGGTTGATCTGACAGTCCAGGTAGACCGCGATATGACGACCTGCCCCTGGGATCTGCTGTGCCCGGACGACGCTCCATACCGTGCCGCAGGCCTCTGGAACGACCTTCGAGAGTTCTTGTGGTTGCGCGCGACGGCGAACAACCGCGGCCGGACGACTACTGACCTGTTCGAGTCGGATGTTGTATTTCATGAGTATCACCTCTGAAGAACAATTGTGCAGCCCTTGCTGTCTGGCGAGGCCGCTACACCGCCGCCAGTGCGCAAAAGCACTAGGCAAGTCCGGCGAGACAATGCCCAGCACTCCAAACGCCAGGCAGACGAACCGGAAACTGTGAAAAGCGCTTCCCTACCCTGTCGAAAAATCCGACGGAGATCAAGATCACAAATCTGCGAGCAAACGAGCGATGCTCTTCCGGTACCTATCAACGAGACTCTGGCGCGCGAGGTGGCGGCCGTCTTCGACTCTTTTTCGCCCTCCGACCCAGACACAGTCCACCGGGCTGCTGCGCGCGGTGAAGATCCAACCGTCAAGGATACGGTCGCCGTGCTTCTCAAGCAGTGCCGTGTTTTCTCCATCCAGAGAGACGATGTCAGCCGGCGCGCCCGGCGCGAGGACCGGCGGAGCAGCCCCCAACGCGACGGCGCCGCCCTGAACAGCCGCCTCATAGAGCGTGCGCCCGCTGGAGACTCCAGGGCACAAGGCCATCAGGTTACGCTGTCGAGCGAGGAGCCGTTGAGCGTATTCGAGTTGCCGCAGTTCGTCCGCCACACTCACTAGCACGTTGGAATCCGACCCGATTCCGAAACGACCCCCCAATGCGAAGAACAAGGGTCCGTTGCAAATACCGTCGCCCAGGTTTGCCTCGGTTATGGGACAGAAACCCGCCACGACCCCCGCCACGGCCAAGCGCTTCGACTCTTCGGTCGTCACGTGGGTTGTGTGAATGAAACACCAACGACCATCGGGCGCCGCGTTGTCGAGGAGCCATTCCACCGGACGGCAACCCGACCAGGAGAGGCAGTCCTCAACCTCGCGAACCTGCTCCGCTACGTGTATGTGGATTGGTCCGTCCGGAGCCAGCGGAAGGATCACGGCAAGCTCGTCGGGGGTGATGGCCCGCAGGCTATGGGGGGCGATGCCAACGACGGTGTGGGGATGGACCGCCGCCCTTTGGCGCGAGGCCTCAACCAAACGCGCGAAGCCTTCCGGATCACAGAGAAACCGTCTTTGGCTATCGTTCGGGGGTTTTCCACCGAAGCCTCCGTGGGCGTAAAATACGGGCAACAAGGTTAGCTCGATTCCCGTCTCACCCGCCGCCGCTACGATCCGTCCTGCCATCTCGGCAGGATCGCAATATGAGGCTCCACTGCAATCATGGTGCAGGTAATGGAACTCACCTATACGAGTGAATCCGGCTTCCAACATCTCGGCGTAGAGAAGGGCCGCCACGGCTTGCATGTCCTCCGGCGTTATCGCCAGCGCGAGGCGGTACATGATTTCCCGCCAAGTCCAGAACGTGTCGTGATCGGGTCCTCGGACCTCCACGAGACCTGCCATCGCGCGCTGGAAGGCATGGCTATGCAGATTGGGCATGCCGGGTAGTCCGATGTCGTGGCGTTCGTCGCCCACCGCGAGCTGGACGCCCGTTTCGACCGACGCAATCACGTCTCCGGCGAGTCCGATCCGAACATCCGAAGCCCAGCCGGTTTTCAGAAGAGCTTCCTTGAAGAACAATGTGGCAGTGATAGCCGATGCACGGCCTGGATCGTCCGAGTGTAGGGTTGATTCGTTCATGTCAAAGGGTAAGGTAAAGCGCAAGGAAGCGATTTCGCGTAACCCTTGCCAATGTATTCGTCCCAATTGGAGAAGATAAGGCGAAGCGACAGGCAAGAACGAGATACTCTCAAATAATGCGACATGAACGAATCCTTTGATCCTGTTGTTCTCTCCACCGAACAAGCCGACCTGACGCTCGCAGCAGTGCTGCGCCAGCGTCTGCCGGGACAGTCCTGGAATCAGGTGCGGCGGCTCATCGCCACGCGCCGTGCTCGCGTTAACGGCGAACTGTGTCTCGATCCGGCGAGGCGGCTCAAGGAAGGCGAGACCGTCGAACTGCTCGCCCGTCCCGCAGCGAAGCCGCGCCATGAAGAAGCCATCGTCATCCGCCATCTCGACGAGCATCTTGTCGTGGTCGAGAAGCCTTCCGGCATTCCCACCGTCCGCCATCCAGCGGAGCGCGACTGGAACGAACGCCGCCGAGCGCTCGCGCCGACCCTGGATGATCTCGTGACAAAGCTCATTGCGCGGCGCGAAGGGCGCGTTCGCAAAGGGCCGTTGCCGCGTTTGCGGATCGTCCATCGACTTGACAAGGAAACGAGCGGACTCGTCGTCTTCGCGCGCACGGTGGCTGCCGAGCGCGGCTTGGGCAAACAGTTCCATGCCCATACCGTCATCCGCCGTTATCTCGCCGTTGTGCCCGGCTTTGTGCCGCCGCAGCGCATCGCCACGCGCTTCGTCCGTGATCGCGGCGACGGCCGGCGCGGCAGCACCAATCAGCCCGGAATCGGTAAGGAAGCGATCACACATATCGATGTGATGGATCGTTTACCCGCTTATACGTTGCTCCGCTGCCGGTTGGAGACGGGACGCACCCATCAGATTCGCATTCATCTGGCCGAATCAGAGCATCCGGTGTGCGGCGATAAGGTGTATCATCATCTACCGGATGGAACCGTGCTTGCCGACCGCAGTGGAGCGCCGCGCCTGGCGCTGCACGCGGTCGAGTTGGGATTCGTGCATCCTGTAACGCGCCACGAGATGCACTGGGAAATGCCGCTGCCGCCGGACTTGCAGGCGTTCCTGGATCGCTTGCGTGCGGCCAGACGAGGGGAAGATGCAGATCAAGTGGACCGACACCGATCCTGAGACGGGACAGCGGCGTTTCCTGTGCGCCGAGCGCTTCGCCGGTGTCTGGCGTTTCAAATGGAAGCTGCTACGCCGTGGCGATTGGACGAAGGGCCTGCAACCAACGCGCGTCATGTGGGAGCATGTGCTTGATAGCCTGAAACGCCGCTATCGCCGTCGCGAGGGCGTAAGCGATGAGGATGTCGAGCAAGTCGAACGCATCCTGCATGAACTTCCGCCTGGCGAGGATGAGATGAGGTGATTTGTTCTCGCGCTCCCTAGCAGCGCTTGAGGACGAGAATAAATTGATGACAAACCGGAAAGGAGCATCGTGGATGGCCCGGATTCCTCCGTTGGAATATGAACAAGTTGAGCCGGCGTCGCGCCAAGAGTTGGATCGCCAATTGGCCGCGGGTGGGCGCGTCACCAACATGAAACGTACCCTGGCCCATTCGCCCCCGGCACTGCAAGCGCTTATGCAGTGGTATCCGCTACGCGATGCCGTGCGGACGTTTCTCGGCGAACGGCTAACCACGCTGTTCGCCCATGCTGTCTCGACGCAGACGGACTGCCTGATTTGCTCGACGTTCTTTCGCCGTATGCTCATTGAGGCTGGCGAGCAGCCGGACCAATTAACACTAGACGAGCGCGAACAGACGGTGGTGGATTACGGCCGGCAGCTGGCGCGCGATGCCAACGGCGTTTCCGACGAGTTGTACGGACGGTTGGCGCGGTTTCTGGAACCGGCGCAGATCGTGGCGTTGACGGCGTTCGGCGGCATGATGATCGCCACGAACATTTTCAACAACGCCTTGCGGGTTGATCTAGATGAGTATCTGCAACCGTACCGCAAGACTGGCAGGGAGCGTTAGCAAATGGCCAATGAACTAGCGGGACGGGTCGCCCTTATCACCGGGGCCGCGCAAGGGCAAGGACGGGCCTCGGCACTGGCGCTGGCACGCGAGGGCGTTCACATCGTCGCCCTCGACGTGGCCCGCACGCTCGAATATCCCGGTTATGCTCTGGGTTCGCCGCAGGCGTTGGAAACGCTGGCGGAGGAGTGCCGGCGAATCGGCGTCGAGTGCCTGACTTTCGAAGCCGATGTCCGCGATGACAAGGCGGTGTCAGCGGCCGTCGATGAGACCATCGCACGGTTGGGACGCATCGATATTCTTTTCAACAATGCTGGTATCTGCGCTTACGGACTGGCTCATGAGTTGAGCGAAGAAGCCTGGGATGCCATGCTCGACATTAATCTCAAAGGGGCGTGGATTGTGGCGCGGCGCGTCATTCCGCACATGATCGCTCAGCGAGCCGGCGTCATCCTCAACAACTCATCGATCGCCGGCCTGCGCGGCATGGCGCGCTTGAGTCATTACGCCGCCTCGAAATGGGGACTGGTTGGGCTGACAAAATCGTGGGCAATCGAGTTGGCTCCCTATAATGTCCGCGTCGTATCGCTGCATCCGACCGGCGTCAACACGCCGATGAACGACGGCCTGGCCGCCCTGGAGGGCGCGACACCCGCGCAGATCGCCGAGCGCTCGGCCGGCAATTTGCTGCCGGTGCCGTGGATCGAGCCGGAAGACGTGGCAGCCGCCGTGGTATATCTCGCCTCCGACCGGGCGCGCTTCATCACCGGATCGCAGTTCGTACTTGACGCCGGGTTGTTGACACGCTGACAATCGATTGACACCAGGAGATCGATCATGAAAGAGGTTTTGTTTCTCGGTGCTCTCACGGCGCTGCCGTTTCAGGAAGTCCACATCAAGGATGACTTTTGGAGCAAGCGTATCCATACAAACCGCGTGGCGACGATCGAGGCGAACCTGCGCCAGTGCGAGAGCACGGGCCGCATCCGCAATTTTGCAATCGCCGGCAAGCTCGAACAGGGCAAACACAAGGGACTGTTGTTCGATGATTCCGATGTCTACAAGGTGATTGAAGGCATCGCCTACACGTTGAGCAGCCACCGCGATGCCGAGCTAGAGAAACGCACCGACGCCATCATCGATAAGATCGCCGCTGCCCAACAACCCGACGGCTACTTGAACACGTATTACACGCTGGTCAAACCGAAGGAGCGATGGAAAAACATTCAATTCGGACATGAATTGTACTGTGCTGGCCATCTTATCGAGGCGGCCGTGGCTTACCATCAGGCCACCAGTAAACGCAAGCTGCTCGACGTGGCCATCAAGCTGGCCGATCACATCGACCACACCTTCGGACCCGCCAAGAAGGTGGACTCGTCCGGCCACGAGGAGATCGAGCTGGCCCTGGTCAAGCTCTATCGCGCCACAAAGGAGGAACGCTATCTGAAATTGGCGCGATTCTTCCTCGATGTGCGCGGCGATAAAAGCAAACGGCGTCTGTTCGGCGAATATGCCCAGGATCACAAACCGATCCGCCAGCAGGACGAGGTCACGGGCCATGCCGTGCGGGCGATGTATCTTTATTGCGGCATCGCCGACGTGGCGGGCATCACGGGCGACAAAGGATTGTTCGACGCCATCACGAAGATTTGGCGCGACGTGGTTGATCGCAAGATGTACGTCACCGGCGGCATCGGACCGTCCGCCAGCAACGAGGGCTTCACCGTCCCCTATGATCTACCCAACGATTCTGCCTACGCCGAGACGTGCGCCGCTATCGGCATGGCCCTGTGGAACCATCGCATGTTCCTGATGTCGGGCGATGCCAAGTACGCCGACATCCTTGAACGCGAGGTATACAACGGCCTGCTCTCCGGCGTGTCCTTGAGCGGCGATCGCTTTTTCTATGTCAATCCGCTCGGCAGTGTCGGCCGGCATCATCGCGTGCCGTGGTTCGATTGCTCATGCTGTCCGACCAACCTTGTTCGCTTTATCCCCGGTATGGGAGAGCGCGTGTATGCGCATCGCGGCAACGACATTTGGACCGTGCTGTACATGAGCAACACCGCGACGATTCCACTCAAAGACGGCAAAGTCAAACTGACGCAGGAAACGAATTATCCGTGGGACGGCAAGATCAAGATCAAGGTCGAGCCGGAGAAACCGTTCAATTTCACATTGCACCTGCGCATCCCTGGATGGTGCCGCTCCGTTCGCTCTATCAAGGTGAATGGCAGCGATTTCTTCGATCCCTCCGTCGGTATCCGGGTCCAGGGACCGCAATACGTGATGAAGGGCCGGGAATGGAAGGCCGGCGATGTCATCGATTTGGAACTGGATATGCCGGTCGAGCGCGTGTATGCCGATCCGCACGTCAAGGCAGACGTGGGGCGGGTGGCGTTGCAGCGCGGGCCGATCATCTATTGTCTGGAAGGCGTCGATAACGACGGCAGCGTGCGAAATCTGTGCTTGCCGAAAGAGGCCAAGCTGTCGGCGAAGTTCGACAAAGATCTCCTCGGCGGCGTGGCCGTCATCCGCGGCGAGGCATTGGCCGTATCACGGAAGGATGACCAATTAGCGACGAAGCCGATCGCTTTCCAGGCCGTACCCTATTTCGCCTGGGATAACCGTTCGCCGGGTCAAATGATTGTCTGGTTCGCCGAGGATCCCCAGCGCGCCGAACTGCCGGGCGAGGATGGCGTCGTCGTAAACGGCGTCCGCATCCGCGCCTCCCACCTCAACTCAACGGATACTCTGGAAACGCTCAACGACGGCGGAGTACCGATGTCCTCGAAGGACCACAACATTCGCCGCATGACCTGGTGGGACCACCGGGGCACCGATGAATGGCTGTCGTATCGCATGGAGAAGCCGCGAAGGCTCTCGTCGGCATCGGTCTATTGGTTCGACGATACCGGCATTGGATCGTGTCGTGTGCCGGCGGAGTGGCGTCTCTTGTGGCTCGACGGCGACGAGTGGAAGCCGGTGAAATTGCTCCAGGGCGAGCATTACAGCACGAAGTTAGATCGATTCAACAAAGTTGAATTTGAACCAGTGAAAACACGCGAGCTGCGTCTGGAGGTGAAGTTGAAACCGGGTTACTCCGGCGGCGTGCTGAAGTGGCGCGTCAAGCTGGGGCAATGATCTCCAGGATAGCCTTTCAAGAGTCGAGGGTGATTCTCCTGCAAGCATCGCATGACGAGCGGTTTTGACCCGGCGAAAAGCGAACGATTCGAAAACTCCTTGGGCCGTTCTTGCCGTTAGTGGAATAGATACATTAGACTCGATTCCACCAAGGGGAGGAACAACCCATGTCCGCCGCCTTGAACGCGTTGATCGCGGGTTGTCGGATCCTGTGCCGGCCGCGCTCGCAAGGCACCGATGCCGACTTGTTACGACGGTTCACGCAGGAGCGCGACGCTTCCGCATTCGAGGAGTTGCTCGAACGCCATGCCGCTTTGGTGTGGGGCGTGTGCCGCCGCATCTTGCTCAGCGAAGCCGATTGCGAGGATGTGTTTCAGGCCACGTTCTTGGCCTTGGTCCGCCGGGGAGGTGCCATCAATGCGAGACCGTCCCTTGGAGCTTGGCTTCATACGGTGGCGCTGCGTGCGGCTCGCAAGGCACTTTTGCGTTCGCGACGGCAACAGCCACAAGCGATCCTCCCCGATCGAGCCGCGCCGCGCGATGTTGCCGACGAGGCAGTCAGCCGCGAACTGGTTCGTCTGGTCGATGAGGAGATCGAGCGATTGCCGGCCGCTGTGCGTGAGCCGCTGATCCTGTGCTGTCTCCAAGGCCGAACACGCGATGAGGCGGCGGAGGCGCTAGGATACTCCGTCGCCGCGGTAAAACGCCGTCTAGAGCGCGGCCGTGACTTGCTGCGGCGACGCTTGCAACGTCGCGGCGTGCAATTGCCGGCCGCCTTTCTCGTTCTGGGGCTGACCGCAAGCCGCGTTAGCGCATCGCTGCGGGCGAAGGCACTCCAATCCGTACTTGGCTCTGCTCCCGCTACGGTCGCCGCTCTTGTCCCCTCTGCTGGCTTTTCACTGTCGAGCGAGCTGGCGCTGGCGACAATGACTGTGGCGATCGCGGGCGTTCTGAGTTTCAGCGCCTATCGGGCGATCCCGGCCGATCTATCGCAACTGGCTCCCGTTGCGAACGATAACCGCTCGTCTTCGTCGCTCCCTCGATCCCCTTCGAAAAAGACTCAACCGCGTGTGGATCAACTCGACGACCGGAAGTCTCTGGAGCTGCTCGCCGAGAAAGCATTGAAGGCAGCGGGCGGGGGGAAGCTGCGAAGTGTGAAGGCTTGGACCTTTACCGAGAAGATACGGCACAAAGACGGCAGGACGAGTACCTACAGGCGGTACTTTCAACTTCCGGATCGCTTCCGAACCGAGATCGAGATCGAGGGAGACGATAAACAGCTATACAAGTCCGCCATCATCATCAACGGGGACAAGGGATGGTCGGTCTCCGAGAGAGGAACGGAGAAGATGTCCGCCGAGATGATCGCGGCCTGGTGGAAGGGGGCCTTCTGGGTGTCCGCGCCGATTCTCGGCCCGAGTCTTCTTTCCGACCCCAATTCCACACTCACGAGACTCGCCGAAATCAAAATCGGAGATCGGGCGGCGCTCGGAGTTAAGATGGCCCGGCAGGACTATGGGATCACACGGCTGTATTTCGACAAAGAGACAGGTCGGCTGCTCAAGATCGAACAAGATTACAGGACGGAAGATGGTAAGGAGGGAGTGACCGAGGTGATGCTGAGCGATTTCCGCGTGGTCAGCGGGATTTCAGTCCCTCACAAGAAGACACAACGAGATGGCGGCAAGGTGACAGGGGTATGGAACGTGACGGATTACAAATTCGCAGATGTGCTGGATGCCAAACAGTTCGAGAAACCATCCAAACTCGCGGATAAACCTGCGTTCGTAACAGAATTCTTGGCCATCAAAAGAGAAGTTGAAGTGAAACAGAGCAAGCTCGAAGCTGCCTTCAAAAAGGAGCACGTCGCATCCAGGACGGAGGGCGAGCGAGCGGCGGCCCTGAGGCATTACGAAAAGGAGTGGCACAAAGTCATGTCGCCCGCCATCGAAAAGGTGATGACTTCCGTCCGCCCGCACGCTGCCGATCTCGCCGCGGTTGAAACGCTGGTTTGGGTAGCTGATCACAGTTACGGCTCTTACTCCGGCAACGAGGCTGCCGAGCTTTTGAGGAAGCATCACCTCATCCACAAACAGACAATCGATCTGGTCTACAGGCACACGCGTGGCCCGCTCAAGTGGACCGAGCCGCTGCTACGTACCCAACTAGCTGCCGCCGGCCTGGCGACGGCCGATAGACCTCGCCTTCTCTACGCACTCGCTCAGGTGAAACAAACCCACGGCGAGCTGTCGAGGAGGCTGGTCGAAATCTCGGACGACCAATTATCAAGCATGGAGTGCTTTTATGGCAAGGATACGCTCGCTGGCATTCGCAAGATCGACCCGGCACATGCGGAGGCCGAGGCGATCAGGCTGTACACGGAGTTGAACGAGAACTACGGGTCCGACAAACTGGACGGCGAGATCACATACGGTGAGTTAGCAAAGTCGGCCATCTTCGAGATTCAAAATCTATCGGTGGGTAAGATGGCCCCAGAGATCATCGGGGAAGACATTGATGGGATGCGGTTCAAGCTCAGTGATTATCGCGGCAGAGTGGTCCTTCTATCGTTTTGGGGCACTTGGTGCGGGGGGTGCATGGTGCAGGTGCCGCACGAGCGCGAAATCGTCGAGCGACTGAAGGACAGACCGTTCGCACTCCTTGGTGTGAACTCCGACGAGGACAAGACCAAACTGAAGAAAGCAATGCGAGAGGCGAGGATCACGTGGCGATCGTTCTGGTGCGGGGAGAAAGGACCTCGCGGCGAGATCGCGCGAGCGTGGAACGTAAACGGCTGGCCTACCGTCTACGTGCTCGACCACAAAGGGATCATCCGGGCGAAGAATGTGACGAGCAAAGATCTGGATCGCATCCTTGACAAACTGATTAGCGACGTGAGTGGGAAGAACTGAAGTCGCCTCCGATTCTCGTTCCCACTCTCCGCGCGAACGAGAATTCTTGGGCCGATCGCCACGTCTGTGGAAAATAATGGGTAGAGGCGGTTTCCACCGATAGGAGAAACGCATGACTTCCTCTACCACCTTGGCGGCCCTAGTTGCCCACTGTCGTAAATTGGCTCGCGGTCCACAGACGCCGGATGCAGAATTGCTGCGATGCTTCGTCGAACGGCGCGAGGCCAGCGCCTTCGAGGAGCTGCTGGAGCGCTATGCTCCGCTAGTTTGGGGCGTGTGCCGGCGGATTTCGCGTAACGAGAACGACTGCGAAGATGCGTTTCAAGCCACGTTTCTAAGCCTGGTCCGGCAGGCAGACACTATCGATCCGAATCGTCCTCTGGGCGCTTGGTTGCACACGATTGCCGTGCGTGCGTCCGCAAAGGCGAAAGCTCGCGTGCAGCGGCAGCGCACGCAGGCAAATGTTCCCGAACGAACTACCCAGGGAGACCTCGCCGATGAATTGGGGAATCGAGAGCTGTTTCAGGTCGTCGATGAAGAAATCGCGCGTTTACCTCTGCTGCTGCGCGAGCCGTTTGTTCTCTGTTGCCTGGAAGGGCGGACGCGCGACGAAGCGGCGGCGGCGCTGAGCTGTTCTGTCGCTGCTATCAAAAGCCGGCTGGAGCGCAGCCGTCATCTCATGCGGCGGCGCTTGGAACACCGCGGTTTTGGGTTGCCGGCCGCCTTCCTCGTGCTGGGGCTGACTTCGAGCCAAGTCCGTGCATCCCTGCGGACCAAGGCGCTGCAATCGGCGCTCGGTTCCGCTTCACCCGCCGTTTCTGCTCTGGTGCCCGTAACCTTTGTATCGTACGGGATTAAAGCGACGCTGGCGGCGATGTCTCTCGTGCTGGCCGGCGTTCTCGGCTTCGGCGCCGTTCATATGATGCAAGCCGAACCGCCGCAAGACACTCCCGCGCCGGCAACGAGCAACGCTCCGAAGTCTCCACAAGCGCCCCTTGCTGAGAAATCCCAACCCTTGCTAGATCGTTTCGGCGATCCACTGCCGCCGGGTGCAGTGCGCCGATTCGGCTCGCTCCGCTTTCGCCATCCTGAAATCGTTGATCTCGCCTTCACGCCTGATGGCAAACAACTGATCGCCGGTTGCGGACGCAACCCGCTGTCGATGTTCGATGCGGCGACGGGGCGCCGCTTACGCGAAGTAGGCAAGTCTTCGGCAAACAATATCTACGGATTCGCGCTTTCTCCCGACGGCAAGCGCGTCGCTTGCTGCGGATTCGATGTGTTCGTGTGGGAACTCGAAACCGGACGACTGATCCGCGAGCTTAAATGCGGACGCTGCCAATCGGTTGCTTTTTCGCCCGATGGCAAAAAGATCGCGGCGGTCAAGGAGATGCGAACAGAGATCGATCTGGTTGAGGTCGGCACGGGAAAGCACCTGGGCGAATGGACGATCAAGGAAGGAAAACCTCTGCAATTCAGCTTTCGTTCGCTGGCTTTTTCGCCGGATGGGAAATTCCTCGCCGGCATCCTCAGCGAGATGCGCGAAGAGAAAGAGGGAACCCTTATGTTCCATTTGGTCTCTTCGCAAGTCTATCTGTTGGACGCCGGGACAGGCAAACAGGTGCGTGCTTTTGAATCGGCGAAAGATTCAATTCTCGCTTTCGCGTTCCAGCCTGGGACGGGGCGGCTGGCCATCGTGGGCAAGGACGGTATCCTTCGATTCTGGGACGCGGGGACGGGTAAGGAACTGCACCGCCTTCCAGCGCGGAAGGGAATGGGCTACGTCCCGCGCTTCTCGGCCGACGGACGCCGCTGTCTCGCGCTGGATAAAGACGCCGGGATCCTGGCCGTCCTGGATGCGCGGGATGGCCGAGAGCTGCGGCGGATCAAGGTCGATCCGGGCCTCCAGTCCGCTGTAATCGCCCTCTCTCCCGATGGTCGAGCGGTCGCCATGGCCGCCATGCCGATATACTTCGTCGGCGGTCGTGTGCGCGTCTGGGATATCGACTCAGGTACCGAGCGTCTGGCCGACGCCGGCCACAACGGGCCGCCGACCCTCTCCTTGTCTCGCGACGGTCGGACGCTCATCAGCAAAGGCGAGGAGGTGTTTCATTGGAATCTGCGAACCGGCGAGGGCAAGCTCCAATCGGGCGAGATCGAGAAGGAAGACCCTCGATTTTCTTGGTCAAATCCGAATTGGACTGCACGCAGCCGAAACTGGCAGCTGAAGATCAACTACAACAAACTCGAGATAGAAGTGCGCAGCCTGGATGGCTCTCGGCTGCTGCACAAGATCAAAATGCCCACGGCGAATCGCGGCTTCGCTCTCTCGCCGGACGGCACTCATCTGGCCGTCTCGTTCCAAGATCGGGGCCACACTGTTTTCCTCTGGGATCCGGAAAAGGAAGAGAAGCCGCGCGAACTTTTAGGACACCCAGATGCCTGCCAGCAATTGCTATTCTCCCACGACGGCAAGCGGCTGATCGCCGGCGCCGGCACCCATAACAATTATTCGTCCGAGACAATATGGATATGGGACGTGGCGACCGCGCGGCTCGTTCGCAAGCTGGCCACCAACAGCGCTCCGGGCTATTTGCTTCTGACTGCGGACGATCGCGTACTGATCACCGGCGGACTATGGAACGATGCGACGGTCCACGCCTGGGACATGGAGACGGGCAAGGAGCTTGCTCGCTTGGTTGACCCGTCGCTGAAGCATGCCAGCACGGTGGAGACTGGGCCTTCGCCGCCGGCGATCAACGGTCTCGCACTGTCAGTCGACGAACGCTTCTTGGCGATCGTCTCCAGTTGGGGAGAAAGCTCGGCGGTCAGTGTCTGGGAAACCAGCAGTTGGAAGCTGGTCCGTTCTTTCGCTCCAACCCAGCCTCGGTATTACGCCAATTCGATGATCTTTTCCCGCGATGGCCGCTCGCTTTTCGTATCGAACAGCGATTCGACCATTCTCCAATGGGACATATCGGGACGCTTCGGCCACGAGGATAAGATTCCCAATAGAGACCGCTTAAACGTCCTATGGCGAACGCTCGCGGAGGCGCCGGATAAGGCATATTCCTCCGCCTGGGAATTGCTCGATCTTGCCACCGAATCCGTGCCGTATTTGATCGACAAACTTACGCCCAACAAACCCATCGATGAGCTGCGCGTTCGGCGGCTCTTGGGCCAACTCGATGCCGAGTCGTTCGCCGAACGCGAAGAAGCCAGCCGGCAACTGCTGGCATTAGGAGAACAGACGCTTCCCGTGCTGCGCAAGGCGCTGAAAGACAAACCAGCGTTGGAAACGAAAAAGCGGATCGAAGGAGTGATCGAATCGCTTTCTCGCGGACCAACACCGGAACAGCTCCGCTTGCTGCGGGCGTTGGCTGTGCTGGAATGGAGCGATCTGCCTTCGGCACGAGAGCATTTGAAACGTTTGGCGGAGGGGGATCAAGCAGCCCGGATCACATGTGCTGCCAAGCAGGCGCGACAGCGCCGCTAGAAAAAATCGTTAGGCCGTTCTCTCAGGTTGATGGGAATATATATAGAGATCGTTTCCACCGCTGGGAGAGAGGCATGCACTCCTCGACCACCCTCGCCGCACTCGTGGCTCATTGCCGCAAGCTGACTCGCCGTTAACCAAAACCGGATGCCGAATTACTGCACCGCCTCGTTGCTCGGCGTGATGCAGCCGCCTTCGAGGAGTTGCTCGAACGCTATGCACCGTTGGTTTGGGGCGTGTGCCGGCGCATGGTCCGCAGCGAAATCGATTGCGAGGATGCGTTTCAAGCTGTTTTTCTGGCCCTTTTCCGCCGGGCACAATCGATCGATCCGCGTCAGCCGCTGGGCGGGTGGCTGCATGGCGCGGCGGTCCGCGCCGCCTTCAAAGCCACGGCGAATGCGGCGAGGAGCCGTCCCCTCACCGCTGTCTGCGAGCAGACTACAACGGGAGACATTGCCGATGAGCTTGGGAACGGGGAACTGTTTCGCGTCGTCGATGAGGAAATCGCGCGTTTGCCGGCGCTGTTACGGGAACCGTTCGTTCTCTGTTGCCTGGAAGGGCGGACGCGCGATGAGGCCGCTGCGGCGCTAGACTGTTCCGTCGCGGCGATCAAGAGCCGGTTGGAGCGCAGCCGCGAGATACTGCGACGACGCTTGGAGCGCCGTGGTTTTGGGCTGCCGGCCGCCTTCCTCGTACTGGCCCTGACGGGGATCCATGTCCGTGCCTCGCCGCGGGCCAAGGCGCTCCAATCGGTGCTCGAATGCGCTCCGCCGGGCGTCGCTTCTCTCCTGCCTGCTGTCGGCGCGTCGCTGACGAACAAGCTGACTCTGGCCGCGATGTCTCTGATCGTAGTTGGGGCACTCAGTTTCGGCGCCTTGCATGTCATGCAAGCGGAACCGCCACAAGAAAAGTCCGACCCGGCAAAGGATGCAGCTTCGAAGGTTCCGCAAAATCCGCTCGCGGAGAAACCTCAACTTCGAGTGGATCGTTTCGGCGACCCACTTCCGGATGGCGCGATCCGTCGCTTCGGCACACTTCGCTTTCGGCACGCGGGAATAATCGAAGATCTCGCGTTCACGCCCGACGGCAAGCGACTGATCGCCGGCATGGGAATGAAGCCCCTCGCCGTGTTCGATGCGCTGACCGGCCGCAAGCTGCGCGACGTGGGCAAATCAACCGGCAGCGGCGTCGTCGGCACATTCACCGTTTCTCCCGATGGCAAATGGATTGCTTCCTGCGGCGAGAACGTGTTTCTGTGGGAGATCGAAACCGGACGGCTGGTACGCGAGCTGCATTGTGAGCGCTGTCGATCCGTCGCCTTCTCGGCCGACGGCAAAGTCCTTGCAGCGGCGGCATGGCTGGGCGGGAAGCCAGAGATTACCCTCGTCGAACTTGCCACAGGCAAACACTTGAGGAAATGGTCCTTTAAGGAAGATGAATTCCTTTCATTCGACTTACGTCCGTTGGCCTTTTCTTTCGACGGCAAGTACATGGCCGGGCTTTTCTGCAAGCAGCGCGCAGGGCGAACTAATGTCATCGATCCGGTGTCCGCGCAAGTCTGGCTGCTGGATGCCAAAACTGGCTCACGAGTACGGACCTTCGGTTCGCCGGGCGCACTCATCGGTGCCTTCGCGTTTCAGCCGAGAACGGGGCGACTGGCTACTATCGAGAAGAAAGGCGTTCTCCGCTTCTGGGACGTGGAAACGTGGAAGGAACTCCACCATTTCTCGATCGCACGAGAAAAAAGAGATAATAAAGACAGCTATAACCCCAAAAACTTGCGCTTTTCGTCCGATGGACATCGCTGTGTCGTGGCGGACGGAATCGCGGGATTTCTCATCGTTATTGATGCGCAGACGAGCCGAGAAGTACGCCGCACCGAGATAGCGAAATCAGCGACTGGGATCGCGGCCGACCTGTCCCGCGACGGTCGAGCTATCGCTGCGGCGCGGACCTACGGTCTACCTTGTGTGCGCGTCTGGGATGTGGATACCGGCATCGAGCGCTTGGGCGACGCCGGACACCGCACGCCGCCGATACTTGCGCTTTCCGCAGACGAACGCACGCTGATCGGGCGGAGCGAAGACGGACAAGTGATCCATTGGGACAGACGAAGCGGCCATGCAGTCGAGCATCGGAACGAGCTACCGGGTAAAGACGGGAGTCTCGTCCGGCCGCTAGGGACCGTGGGAGACTGGACGCTGCGCGGGCCGCGTTCGAGGCTGAATTTCGATTTCGCGACGAGTACACTCGCCGCCTACAGCTTGGGCGGCGAACGACTGCTTGGCAAGGCAAAGTGGCCCCCAAGTCAGGATCTCATTATGTCGCCTGACGGTGTGTACGTGGCGGCCCCGCTCCGGGACGACCGCCACGCCACGGTGCTTCTGTGGAATCCGGAGAAGGAGAAGGAACCTCGGCGGCTGTGCGGGGACGTCGGGGACAGGTGCTGGACCCTGCTCTTCTCCCACGACAGCAAGCGTTTGATCGCAGCTTCTTCCTCGCTCTTGCGGGTATGGGACGTTGAAACGGCGAAGCCCATTCAGAAGATGGTCACAAAGGGTATTCCCGGCGTCCTGCTGCTAACCCCCGACGATCGCGTGCTGATCTCCGGGGGTTTGTTCATCAAAGACGGCACCGTTCACGTCTGGGACATGAAGTCGGGCTAGGAGTTGGCCTCGTTCGCCGATCCGCCGAGCAAGGAGCGAGGCTCGATTGGCGGTCTGGCACTCTCGGCCGACGAGCGTTTCCTCGCCGTCATCTTCAGCCGAGACGACGCCTCCACCGTGAGCGTCTGGGAAACCGGCAGTTGGAAGGCCGTTCGCAAATTCGCTCCGATGCCGGGATTGAATTATGGCATCTCGATGGTCTTCTCTCGCGATGGCCGCTCGCTTTTCGTGTCCAACAGAGATTCGACCATCCTAGAATGGGATGTATCGGGCCGCTTGAGAAAGAAGACAGAAACGCCCAATGCGGACCGCTTGAGTGTCTTATGGCGTACCTTGGCCGACACGCCAGAGATAGCGTATCCGGTCGTTTGGGAAATGCTCGATCATCCGGCGGTATCGGTGCCGTTTCTGATAGGCAAACTCTCGCCCGCCAAGCCGATCGACGTACGCCGCGTGCGGCAACTGCTGGGGCGACTCGATGCCGAATTGTTCGCCGAACGCGAAGAAGCCAGCCGGCAAATCTTGGCGCTGGGCGAGCGGACGCTGCACGTGCTCCGACGCGTCTTGCAAGACAAACCCTCGTTAGAGACCAGAAAGCGAATCGAGGAGATAATCCAATCGCTCAATCGCGGCCCCACTTCCGAACAGCTGCGTTTGCTGCGTGCATTAACCGTGCTTGAGTGGAGCGGCTCGCCCTCAGCCGGCGAACATTTGAAGCGTTTGGCAAATGGCGATCCGTCAGTGCGAGTCCCATGAGCAGCCCAGGCGGATTGGCGACGCTTTGAGGAAAAATCTTTGGGCCGTTCTCCCTCGCGGAAGGAAAATTAGATAGAGAACCTTTCCGCCAAGGAGAGACGCGCATGATGTCCTCAACCACCCTGGCCGCGCTCGTGGCCCATTGTCGCAAATTGACTCGCCGTCAACAAACGCCGGATGCCGAATTACTGCGCCGCTTTGTCGGACAGCGCGAGGCCACGGCTTTTGAAGAACTGCTGGAACGTTACGCTTCGCTGGTCTGGGGCGTGTGCCGGCGGATCGTACGCAATGAGACCGATTGCGAGGATGCGTTTCAAGCCGTGTTTCTGGCCCTGTTTCGCCAAGCGCATTTGATCCAACCGCATCGGCCTCTCGGCGCTTGGCTGCACGGCGTGGCCGTTCGCGCCGCCTTCAAAGCGGCATCGGCCCCGACGCAAAAGCACCTCCTCGCCGAGGTTCCCGAACAGGGCACGGCCGGCGATGTCGCTGATGAACTCGGGAATCGAGAGCTGTTTCGCGTCATCGATGAGGAAATCGCGCGATTGCCAGCATTGCTGCATGCGCCGTTTGTTCTCTGTTGCCTGGAAGGACGCACGCGCGATGAGGCGGCGGCGGTACTGGGCTGTTCCGTCGCGGCGATCAAAAGCCGGCTCGAGCGCAGCCGCTGCATCTTGCGACGGCGCTTGGAACGCCGCGGCTTTGGGCTGCCCGCCGCCTTCCTGGTTCTGGGGCTTACTGGGAGCCATGTCCATGCCTCGCTAAGGGCCAAGGCTCTGCAATCCGTACTCGGCTGCGCTCCGCCGGCTGTGGCCGCACTTGTTCCGACCGCCACGATGGGACTGGCGAGTAAGCTAACACTGGCCGCGATGTCGCTCGTGATGGTTGGCGTCCTCGGCTTCGGTGCCTTCCACGTCATGCAAGCGGAACCGCCTCAAGAAACTCCCCCTGTGGCAGAGGATGAGGCTCCGAGGGATTCGCTATCTCCCGTCGCAGAGAAGTCTTCGCAGCCGTTGGATCGCTTCGGCGACCCACTACCGAAAGGCGCGATCCGTCGTTTTGGCACGCTTCGCTTTCGCTATCAGAATATGTTCCATATCGCCTTCACGCCCGACGGAAAGCAACTAATCGCCGGCGATGGGTGCAGTCCTCTCGCAGTGTTCGATGCCCTGAGCGGCCGCAAGCTCCGTGAGGTCGGCGAGTATAGCCTTGGCGCCAACGCGCTAACAGGATTCGCGCTCTCGCCCGATGGCAAACAAGTCGCTTGCTGTGGCTCCGAAGTATTTGTTTGGGACCTCGAAACAGGGCGGCTGGTTCGCCAACTCCACTGTGGACTGTGCGGAGAAGTTATCTTCTCGCCCGATGGGACGAAATTGGCGGCCGCAGTCAAGGAAACGACAAGGGCGGCAATTACGGGAATCGTTCTCGTGGAGGCAGCCACGGGGAAGCACCTGGCAGAATGGACTGTTATCAAGAAGGAAGAGGTAGGCAAACTCGCGTTTGGTGGTATTGCTTTTTCGCCGGACGGCAAGTTTCTCGCCGGGTGCTTTAAGGAACTGCGTGAGGAGAAACCCTTTGTCACTGGATTCGCGTCCTCGCAGGTTTGGCTGCTGGATTCCGCGACTGGGAAGCGAGTACGGACCTTTGGATCGCCAGATGTTCCCGTTACCTGCTCCAATTTCCAACCGGGTACAGGCCGGTTAGCCACGTTTGGCAAGGACGGAATCCTCCGCTTTTGGGATGTGGCGACGGGGAAAGAAGTCCAGCATTTCCCAGCGGCAAAACAAAAGGAAGGAGACAATTTTGGCCCGCTACAGTTCTCGGCGGATGGCAGCAGGTGCGCCTTGCTGACGGATGGAGCCAAATACTTGACGGTACTGGACACGAAGGATGGCCGGGTGATTCGCCGGATTGAGGGGAAGCAAGACAGAATGCGGACAGCCATTGCTCTTTCCGCGGATGGCAAAGCGATCGCTTCGGCGAGACTTTATCATGAGCCTTGTGTGCGTGTCTGGGATGTGGCATCGGGCGCGGAGCGTTTGGCCGAGGCCGGCCATCGCGCTCCGCCGACCGCTCTTTCGTTGTCGCCGGATGGCAGGACGCTGATCAGCCGCGATCAACAAGGTCGGGAAATTCATTGGGATCTACTTACCGGAAAGAGCGTAATTCGTTCGACCGTCGCGAGGGAAAACGTGGGCGATTTCATTTGGTCGCCGGATTACAGTCAAAAGACTTTTCGCGGACCCCGTTGGCGGGTGATTTACAAGAACCAGAGACCGGCGATGATGGAAGTGTGGACTCTGAATGGCGCGAAACTGATTCGGAAGGTGGAGGCACACGGACGCATGGTCCCGACGATAGCCTTATCGCCGGATGGAAGGATGATGGCGATCGCCGCATACAACGCCAACGATTCCAAGTCGGCGATTATGCTATGGGATCCCGATCGAGAAGAGAAACCGCGAAGACTTCCGGGAGCCCCTGAAGGAGTTTCGCAATTGTTCTTCACTCACGACGGCAAAAAGCTGATTGGCGGCGGCGGTTGGGTTAATGTCCACTTTTCGAAAGGAGGCATTTGGCTATGGGATGTGGCCAGTGGTCGGATCGACCACAAATTGCCAATCAACACTGCCCCTGGGCGCATGCTTCTGACCGGCGATGACCGAGTGCTGCTCATCGGTGATCTGGAGAAGGATGCCACAGTATATGCCTGGGATATTGGAACCGGCAAGGAAATCGCGCGAATGACCGATCCGTCGCTGAATCCGCCGGGTGACGACCTCAACTGGCGAACACAACCCGGGATTCTTGGCTTGGCTTTATCGGCCGATGAGCGTTTTCTGGCTGTCGTTTCGAGCTGGCGTTACGTCTCGGCGGTGAGCATTTGGGAGACGGGCAGTTGGAAACTTGTTCGAGCTTTCGCTCCTGTCGCGCCGCGGAATCATGTGAAAACGATGGTGTTCTCCCGCGACGGCCGTTCGCTGCTCACGGCCAACGGCGACTCGACGATCCTGGAGTGGGATGTGTCGGGACGCGGTGCGAATAGCCGGCGTCCGCAGGATGGAGAAGTTCCTAATGTGGATCGACTAAACGATCTATGGCGAATGCTGGCCGAGACGCCGGACAAAGCCTATCCCGCTGTCTGGGAAATGTTGGATCATCCGACACAGTGCATACCGTTTCTGAGGGAAAAACTTACGCCCATCCAGTCCATCGAGGAAAAACGAGTGCGGCAACTGCTCGCTCACCTCGATTCCGATTCGTTCGAGGAACGAGAGAAGGCAAGTCAGCAAGTACTCGCGCTCGGCGAGCAATTCTTGCCGATCTTACGTCAGACGCTGAATGATCGGCCAACTCCGGAGATAAAAAAACGACTTGAGAGGATCCTTGAATCGCTCTCCCGCGGTCCCTCACCTGAGAAGCAGCGATTGTTGCGTGCGTTGGCGGCGCTGGAGTGGAGCGACCGTAGAGAAGCAGGCGAACACTTGCGGCGACTGGCCGGTGGCGCTCCATCCGCATACTTGACGCAGGCGGCCAAGACGGCGTGGCAACGATTTCAGGAAAAATCTCTGGGCCGTTCTCCCTCGCCTACATCGCGAGGATCACATCCACAGCCTTAATCGATCTAGCCTCGCGATCCGACATTTGGCATGATGCCGCTCCTTGCCCGGTGGAAACCGGGCCGGACAGGGAGGCCACGGCAGATATGACGGTTGACCCAGTCGCTCCACTCCCCCGGCGTTCGCTGCCTTGCGCGCTCGCTTGGGGCTGTTTCGGCGGAGCACTGCTGGCGCTGGCCCTGCACGCTTTTTACGTTCTGCTCGGCAGTAACTTCCACACCGTCATCCCCGGCGAGGTTTATCGCTCGGCGCAGCTGTCCGCGGCCGACCTGGAACAATTCATCCGCGAGAAACATATCCGCACGGTCGTCAACCTGCGCGGCTGCTGCGATCCTGAACCCTGGTATCTCGATGAGGGCCGCGTCACCCTCCGCAATAATGTCTCCCAGGAGGACCTCGGTTTCTCGGCCGCGCGGCTGCCGTCGAACGTCACTCTGCGTCAACTTTTGGAAGTCCTCGACCGCAGCGAATATCCCATTCTTTTCCATTGCCACAAGGGGGCCGACCGCACCGGCATGGCCTCGGCGATGGCTCTGCTCTTGCGAACAAATGCCCCTCTAGAAGCGGCCCGTCAGCAACTTGGTTTCCGCTACGGCCATCTGCCCTTGGGCCGAACAGTCAACATCGATCGTTTTTTCGATCTGTATCAGGGGTGGCTGATTGACCGCGGTCTGACGCACTCGCCGGCCGTCTTTCGTCGCTGGATTGAGGAGGATTACTGTCCGGGCGAATGTCGCTGCCGCCTGGAACTGCTCGCTGGGACCGGCGTCTCGCCGGTCCTCCATTTAAACAGTCCTTTGCCGAGCGTTTTGCGTGTGCGTTGTCATAACACGTCGATTAAACCGTGGCGGCTGCATCCGAGCAACAATTCCGGCATCCATCTCATTTTCGTGCTATCTAACGATAAGGACCAGCGCGTCGCCGAGGGGAAGTCCGGCCTGTTCCACGCCGTGGTGCCTCCGGGAGACTTCATTGACCTGTCGGTGGTGCTGCCCGGCCTGACCAAACCGGGGCGTTACGAGCTGCGGTTGGACATGGAAGAAGAACAGCACGCTTTTTTCCTGCAAACCGGCTCGCAGCCGTTGATTTGCAAAGTGGAGGTTCCGTGAAGAAGTATTGGCGGCTGCTGGGCAGCTTGATCTTGGTGGGACTATTGGTTTGGCGCATCGATTGGCGACAGGTTGCGTCGGCATTTGCCCAGCTGCATGTGACGTATTGGCTTCTGGCCCTGGGGCTGTATCTACTCACGCAGGGCGTCAGCGCGGTGCGCTGGCAGATGCTGGGCCATGTACTCGGCTTGGGTGGCCGCTGGCGCGATTATCTCTCGCATTATTTCGTCGGCATGTTCTTCAATCTTGTGCTGCCGACCTCGGTGGGCGGCGATGTCGTGCGGGGCTGGTACCTGAGTCGCTCCCCTCACCCCCACCCCCTCTCCACAACGGAGAGAGGGGAGAAAGCTTTGGTCACCTCTTCCCGATGGGGAGAGGGGGGCGGGGTGAAAAAACTGGGCCGCCGGACGGCTGCCTTTCTCAGCGTACTGGCTGATCGCGTCAACGGCTTCGCCGTGCTGATTGTAGTGGCGTGCGTGGCGGCGTTGTGTTGTCCGACGCCCTTGCCCGGTTGGATCGCCGGTATCGTCGCCGGCATGGGTGCGGCGTGTTTGCTTGGCTTCGCTTCTTTGCCCCTGTTGCCCTGGCTGCGTCGGCGGCTGCCGGCTCAGCCGCGCCTGACTGCCCTCTTGGACGGCGCCGATCTTTGCTTGCGCGATCGTCGCGTCCTGGTGTGGGTGACGTTTCTATCGCTGGTGGTGCAGGTAGCCAACGTGGTGTTGGCCTGGCTGGTTGGTGTGGGGCTTGGTTTACAGGTGCCGCCGCTATATTACGGCGTGTTCATTCCGGTAGTGTCTATCCTGACCTTGCTGCCCATCAGCCTCAACGGTATGGGACTGCGCGAGGCCGGCACGGTGCTGCTCTTAGCCCCGCTGAACATCAGCTCGGCGTCGGCCGTTACCTTATCGCTGCTCATCTTTGCCATCTACGCGGCAGCGAGCCTGATGGGCGGCATGGTTTATCTGTTTGGCCGCTCTCCTCGGTTCTCAATGGAGGCGTCTGGTCATGCGGACTCTGTCGGTGGTAATTCCGATCAAGGACGAATGCGAAAACCTCCGGCCGCTGCATGAGCGTCTGCGCCGCGCCCTCGATTCGCTATGCGCGGCTGGGGACGGTCGTCCCGCCCGTCTGACGAATTACGAGGTCCTTTTTGTCGATGACGGCAGCAAGGATGGCTCATTCGCCGTGCTTCAAGAATTGGCGTCGGCCGATCCGCGCGTCAAGGTCATCCGCCTGCGCCGCAACTTCGGCCAGACGCCGGCCCTCCGCGCCGGCATCGACCGTTCTTCCGGCGATGTCATTGTCACGATGGACGGCGATCTGCAAAACGACCCCGCCGACATTCCCGTGCTGCTGGATAAACTCGATGAGGGGCACGACGCCGTCTTCGGTCTGCGGGCCCATCGTCAGGACCATTTGTTGATTCGCAAACTGCCGAGCTTGTTCGGCAACTGGCTGATTCGCCTCGTCACCGGAGTTCGCATCCGCGACATGGGCTGCACGCTTCGAGCCATGCGTCGCGACCTCGCCGAATCGCTGCCGCTGTATGGCGAATTGCATCGCTTCGTACCAGTGCTGGCGCAGATGCACGGCGCCAGCATCGTGCAAATCCCCGTGCGCCATCACGCCCGCGTCGCCGGCAAAACCAAGTACGGCCTAACGCGCACGGTCCGCGTCCTGCTCGATCTCATCACGGTCAAGTTCCTGCACAGTTATCTGACACGGCCGATGCACGTTCTGGGTACAGCCGGCCTCGCCTCGATGGGACTGGGAGGCATCAGCCTATTGGCGACAATAGCGATGAAGCATTTCCTTAATCCGCCGGTATTCATGACCGGCAATCCGCTGCTGCTCTTGAGCGTCATGTTGGAATTAGTTGGCGTGCAATTCATTTCGATGGGCTTGCTCGGTGAGGTGTTGACGCGCACTTACTTCGAGAGTCAGGGCAAGTCAGCTTATACCGTGCGGGCGACGCTAAATCTCGATCCGCCGGAGAAACGGCGGGCCGCGTGATGCGAGCCGGAGAAGAAACTCCGAGCCGCGCACGAAGCGCAGCGGAGTAAGTGGTCCCAGTTGCCGCTTACTCCGCTGTGCTTCGTGCGCGGCTCGGAGTTTCTGTGGGCTGACCAATCAGAAGCGTACCCCGAGTTGAAACAGCAGGTTCAGACTGGAGAAATCGCCGTCATTCTGATCCTGCAACAAGGAAGTCCAGATGTAGTTGTACTCCAGTCGTATACCGGCGAAGGGGATACCGCAGCGGAAGGGCCATTCGACATCCGTGTGAATGGCGCCATACATGCCGCCGATCACGTCTGTGTGATGCTGGATCTCGTTGAATTGCACCATCGCCGATCCCCAACGTCCGCCGAAATCCCAGCCGACTCGCCAGTTGCAACCTTTCTGCCGGCCGGGATCGGCCGAGCCGCAGAGCCACCATTCGCGGCCAAAGCCCAAGTTGACGAACGTCATGTTCAGTGAACTGACCGTTACCTTGAGATCCGGAACGACGGCAATCGCCGGCACATTCGGTACCGACGAGGCGACGTGCACGGGCACGTTGAATAGGGTGACGGCTTGATTGTCGTTGCCGGTGCGGGCGAAGATATTGCTGATGCTCAGAGTGCCGGTCCAGGCGGCAGTCGAGGGCGGATTGAACAAAAACAGCCGTCCGCCACCCTCGATGTCCCATCCCGTGTGCAAAAATCGATTGAAAACGCCGCCGCCAATGGGGAAAGCCATACCGCTGCGAATGAACAGCTCGCTACCGATCGGGCCACCGCAGGTGCCGACCGCGCCGCAACAGCAAGGCGATCGCGGATAGGTAAGATAGGGCGAGGCCGGCAGCCCAAGCGGAATGGGCACGACCGGCGGCGCTGGCGGGCTACCCTCATCGATGGCGATTCCTTCGGGAGTGGTTCCCGCCG
>DASRBG010000237.1:0-6640 GCA_035653735.1 Gemmataceae bacterium | reverse complement strand
CTGAATACAAAAGAGGTTCTCCGATGACTATCACCCGACGTGCAGCCACCATTGGAGGTTTAGGTCTTGTTGCTAGTGCTTCGATGAGCACTCTAGCGCGAGCCGCATGGGGCGATTTCGATCTCGGCGAAGGACTTGAGGACTTCTGGCTGGCGACCGACGCTTACATTTACGGCTATCCACTCGTCACCATGGAAATGACCCGACGGGTCATCACCAACGTTGCCAGGCCCGAGGGTTCGCATGCCCCTATGGGGCATTTGATCAGATTGCGTGAATACCCGAACGCCTCTTATCGTGACGTGACCGCGCCCAATGCCGATACGCTCTACACCACGACGTTCTTTGAGGTCGACAAGGAGCCGTGGATGCTGAGCATCCCCGACATGAGGGGGCGCTACTATCTGTTCCCGATGCTCGACGGCTGGACCAATGTGTTTCAAGTGCCGGGCAAACGCACGACGGGAACGGACGCGCAGACCTACGCCGTCACCGGTCCAGGCTGGACGGGGACGCTGCCGCAGGGTGTGCGGGAGTACAAATCTCCCACCAGCATCGTTTGGCTGCTCGGCCGCATCTACTGCACGGGCACCCCGGAAGATTACAAGGCCGTCCATGAATTGCAGGACCAGTGCAAGCTCGTGCCGCTCAGCGCCTATGGAAAGCCCTATATGCCGCCAGAAGGCAGGGTCGATCCGTCGATCGACATGAAAACCGCGGTGCGTGAGCAGGTGAACCGCATGGATGCGGTGGCCTATTTCACGCTGCTCGCGCAACTCATGAAGGCCAATCCGCCGGCCGCGGCCGACGCGCCGGCGCTCTCCAGGTTCGCCAAGATCGGGCTTGTTCCAGGCAAGGATTTTGACGCCAGCAAGCTCAACGCGGATTTCGCAAAGCGCATCCCGGGGATCGCCTTTGACCGCATCATGCTTCAGTTCAAGGTCAACAAGGATGTGCAGCACATCAATGGCTGGAACTTCACCACCAAGACCGGACTTTATGGCACGGATTACCTGATGCGGGCGCTTGTAACCGCGATCGGGCTTGGAGCGAACCGTCCGCAGGACGCCGTTTATCCGACCTCGCTCAAGGACGCCCACGACGAGCCCTATGACGGGGCCAACAAATACGTCATCCATTTCGACAAGGGACAGACCCCGCCAGCCGAAGGTTTTTGGTCGATCACGATGTACGACGCCCAGTATTTCTTCGTGGCCAATCCGATCAATCGCTATTCGATCAGCGCGCGGCAGAATCTGAAACCGAATCCGGACGGGTCAATCGACCTCTATATCCAGAAAGACTCGCCGGGCGCGGACAGGGAATCGAACTGGCTGCCCGCACCGGCCGGCAAGTTCATCCTCATGCTGCGGATGTACTGGCCGAACGAAAACGATCCATCGATCCTCGATGGAACATGGACAGTTCCCGAAGTGAAGAAGGCAAGCGGCGCATGAGCGCCAGAGCGCCACAGGCGTCGCTCAGTAAGCTAACGACAAGAGCGCTCGAACGGTGACAGGGAGCCGGCCATTAGCCGGCGTCAATGCCTCCTCGTGGCCCGGGCTGCCGAAATGTGGTGTTGCGGCAAGTCGGCAGCTATCTGGGGTACACCGGCCGTGCCGCTATCCCATTCGGGAAGGCAGCCCGTGACCCAAAGCGGTCATCCGCGCGCCGTGGCAGGAAGTGCTGCAGCAAGTCGGCAGCTACACCGGCCGTGGTGCTAACCCATTCGGAAAGGCAGCCCGTAACCCGTTGCGGAAGTGCGGTGCCCTCTTATTCGATAACCTTGTCGCAAGCGCGCCGTCACTTCGGCGCGGTGGGTCGGGTGCTTGCGGCGGGGAGTCACAGCCGGACCAGCGGGCAGTATGGCGCTCCGGGCATTGGCTTGGCTCTAGCCGGGTTGATGACGTCGTGGGATCGGGCGACAATCGCGCTTTGATAATTAGATTGACTTCTTAGCTCGGGGGATTCCTGCCATGACGAAACGCATTGCCCTCGCAGCGTCTCTTGCCCTCCTGATTGCAATTCTCCATCCTCGGCGGCGCCGGCGGATGATGCGATCGCCACAGCGTTGCAGAAGTGGTCGGATGCCTTCGCAAAGAAGGATTGGGCGCAATGAGCAGCCTACTTGTGAATGCTGATCGAAAATTGACCCCCATCGGCGTCATCGGGTCCTCGTTAGGCCTTGATATCATTGAAATCAGGTGATGGGACCCCATATGTGGACGGCCCCCTCCTCGCAAGCCTGTCGTTGCAGTGATTTGATCAGATCGATTGCGTCCATATGTCCGGCCTGTTGGGGCGCTCGCATAGGAACGCTGGGCAAGATGGTTTCCGCAACGCGAGTTCCAGACACGCCGGCGACCTTTGTGGCCAGTGGGGTCCACGGAGTATCTCGCGTCTAGGATCGATTGATCACACCATCTGCTCGTCACCTTGCAAGTTCTGACATCGGCTCAGCACGGTTGCAGTTAGGTTGCTCCCCGTGTCGGGCTGATTCTTACGCTGTGGCCGCCGAAGCAATAGGCGCGGACGTCGCCACGTAGGTTTCGCCTGTGACCATCAGTTTCCATGCGATGCGGGCCAACTTGTTTGCCAACGCCACGGCAGCCAGCTTCGGCGGCTTGCGCTTGAGAAGATCGATGAGCCAGGGCGACGCGCGTCCTTTGCAGCCAACGGCATGCCTGATTACCGCAGTTGCCCCCGACACCAGCACGGCGCGCAAGGCTTCATCGCCGGCCCGCGTGATGACGCCGAGCTTGACCTTGCCGGCCGTAGAATGGTCCCTCGGCGTCAATCCGATCCATGCCGCGGACTGACGCCCCGACCGGAATAGCTCCGGCGCCGGGGTCTTCATCATCAGCAATGCCGCGCGGATGAAAGTTGGGGCTCAGGTCAGCCGACATGCGCGGCCGGGACGTTAGCATCCGCCGACAACCTGCGCCCTTCACGCTGACGAATTCACGCGCTCGGCCATTTCGCGCAGGTAAGGCTCTATCCATATCTCATTCAGCTCCCGCATCAGCGAATACGCCTCATCGATCAGCGGCTTTGCCTGATCTGCACGACCCGAATGGGTAAGAACATCGGCGACCAGCATCAAGTAAAACGGCATATTTCGCTGGAAGCCGGTATTCCGATGCTGGGCGAGCGCCGCCAAAGCGGCCGGTATTGCATCCTTGTCCTGCCGCGAACGAAAGCGTGACCACGACGCGAGGAGCGGACCAAGATTGTACCATTGTCGGATTTTGTATTTGAGGCAGATAGCTGTCAGTTCATCTGAGAGTGTTTCGACCAACGAATAGTTATTCTGAAGGGCCGCGAAGGCTGCGTTATGCCGTACGACATAGGCGAGCGTCAGCGGGTGTCCGAGTATTCGCGCCTTCGCCGTCGCGGTCTCCATCAGCCTTTCGCCCTCATCAATTGAGCCGAGCAATTGCTTCACAGACCCCAAAAGCGTCAGGGCCGTTATTTCCGGATCGTGGCCAAAACGTGCGGCTAATCCTTCGGAGGGCAGGCTGCTCGCGTGGTTCAGCGCCTGATCAAGCGCCGCGGCTGCTTCGTCGAAGCGACCGCTCCAGAGCAAAAAAAATCCAGCGAAGCGGTGCCCTATCATCAAGGCGACGGGATCGCCCGTCTCTTCGCCAAGTTGAATAATCCGCGCGGTGTGTTCGAGCCCTTTTTCCAGGCTTCCGCCGCCCGCTCCGTAGAAGCTTACCTGGGGAAAAAGCGCATGCAAAAGTCTGTCTTTTTCGTTGAATTGTCGACAAAGTGCATCGGCGCGCTCCGCAATCGCCACCGTGCGCGGGTCGGTATAACCGTTGACCGTCATTGAAACGGGCGCCCATTCCACATAGAGGTCAAGCTCAAGTCGCTGGTTTGCATCGCTTGGTGGTAAGACGCGGATGATGTCCGCGCCTCTCTCAAACCAACGGATCGCTTCGACGTACGAATACCGGGACTCGAAGAGGCGCGCCGCAGCGAGCACATGCGTTAATGCATCTTGCGGCTTTTCAGCATTCAGCAAGTGTATCGCGATCTGCTCAGGCTGTTCGCGCACCGTCTCGGGAAAATGGTTCTGGATCGCTGCGGCGATCTTGGCATGAAGCTGTCGCCGCCGTTCGCGCAGCAAGGTGCTGTAAGCGGCATCCTGTACCAGAGCGTGTTTGAACAGATATGTCGCGTGCGGCGTCAGGCCCTGCGGGAACAGCAATCCGGCGGCGATGAGACGGTCCAGCGCCGATCTCAGCTCCGCCTCCGGCTTGAGCGTCACGGCGGCCAGCAACGCATGGGAAAACTCCCGCCCGATCGCCGCCCCGATCTGCGCCACCGATTTCGCGGCGCCGAGCCGGTCCAGCCGCGACATCAGCGAGGCGTGCAGGCTGGCCGGCACCGTAAGGGTCTTGGACGGAACCGACCCGGCCGCACGTCGCCTTTCTTCTTCGGTGCCCGCCTCCAGCACCGCCTTCGTCATCTCCTCCACAAAGAGGGGAATGCCGTCGGTGCGCTCCACAATTTCCGCCGTTATGTCTGCTGGTAACTCCTTGTCCCCGACAAGGCGCGTGACCATGGCGGCCGCTTCACGCTCTCCAAGCCGGTTAAGCGTTAGGCTCATCACGTGCGACTGTCCAACCCACGGCGCGTTGAACTCGGGGCGGAAAGTCACGACAAGCAAGATCGGAAGAGTTTTGACCCGCTCCACCGTCCGACCGAACGCTTCCAGGCTTGTCGGGTCGATCCAATGCGCATCCTCGAGGATCATGAGCACCGGTCGTTGTCCTGCCAATACAGCGAGTTGTGCTGTCAAGGCTTCCAGAGTTGCCTGCCTGCGCTGGTCCGGGGCCAGGTTAAGCACGGGATATCGTCCGTCATTCGTCAGCGACAACATTTCGGAAAAGAGTGCCGCGTCCCGCGCAGAGGTCAAGGTCTGCGCCAGCATCGCATCGAGCTTGTCCAGTTTCGCTTGCGGGGTGTCGTCGTATGTCAGCCCTGCGGCACGCTCCAGTTGGCCGACGATCGGATAAAGTGCGCTGTCCGTGTGCTGCGGCGAGCAGAAATAGCGCAAGCGTGTGTGCGGTTCGGTGGCGACCCGTTCCAGCAGCGCGGCGGTGAGGCGCGATTTGCCAATCCCGGCCTCTCCGGAGAGCAACACCACCTGCCCTTCACCAGTCTTGACCCTCGACCAGCGTCGCAGCAGCAATTCAGCTTCCTCTTCCCGCCCGATAAGGGTGGTCAGGCGTGACGCACGCATTGCCTCGAAACGTCCTTCAACCGAGCCCGCAACGCCACCCACGCCGGCACCGGCGCGGCGATGCCTTTAAGGTTATTCGGCCCGAAGTCCTCAAGCTCGAAGAGATTTCCGAGAAGTTTGCGCGTCCCCTCTGCGAGAACGACCGTATTCGGCTCGGCGATCCCCTGCAGGCGCGCCGCCAGGTTTGGCGTCTCGCCGACGATGCCACGTTCCTGCGCCTCCCCCGAGCCGATCAGATCGCCGACGACGACCAGCCCGGTCGCAATGCCGACTCGCGTCTGTAGTGCAGCGCGTGTCTCCAAACTTGCTACTGCCGCGATCAGCGCCAGCCCTGCGCGTACCGCCTGCTCGGCGTCATCCTCGTGCGCTTGCGGATAACCGAAATAGACCAACACACCGTCGCCCATGTACTTCGCCACGAATCCGCCGAAGTGGCGCGCAGTTTCGCTGACACATTTCTGATAAGCAGAAATGACTTCTCGCAAATCCTCCGGGTCCATGTTGGTAGAGAGGACCGTCGAACCGACCAGGTCTGAAAATAACACAGTGATCTGGCGGCGCTCGGCGGAGTCCTGGACTGTCGGTTCAGACAGCGCTGCCTGCGGCGGCGCGGGAGTGGCCCCGGCAAGCTCCGCAATTGCTTCCGTCAGTTTCTTGCGATGGCCGAACGAGGCGACCCCAATGTCCCTGAGATCGTCATTGGTCAGCCGCCCCAACAACTCGGCGTCGATGTCGTTGGCGCGAAAAGCTTCCGCGTACTGCCCGAGACCGATCCGGCGGAGCCACTCGTCAATGTCCAAGTTAAGCCCCCTGGGCCCTTGTCAGCGAGCCGGCCTTGGATTGGCCATTTGGACGCCAACAAATCTACAGTAGCATAATCCCTTGGCCACGCTGCACCAGACCCATCTGACCACCCTAGAGTGACAGGTGATCGGTCCACAGCGGTCGGCGGGACTTGCTGCAGCGCAAATATGTATTGAGCCCGGTCGCGTGCGCAGCCAAGTTGCTTGAGCTTTTCAGGACACTCACCCCTCCTTTGCAATTTATCGTACTCGATATGGGAGGAACAGGGCCGTGATCAGTCTATCGAGATCATCACGGATCGCCTCATTTGTCCGACCGCTTGCGATAGGTGCCCCTTTCCGTGCACGTCCTCGATGAGAATGATCTCGCCGACGCCAATGATGCGTGTCTCGCCGTCGCTTGCTGTTATTTTGTTGGGTGCATCAAGGTTGATGACGTATTTTTGGAGCGCATCAACGCGCGATGCGCGCACTGATGGATGCCATCGGGTTGAGCGAGATCGCCGCCGGCGCGGGGCCAGCGTATCGGAAGCGGAAAGCAGCATCGCTTGCAGGGCGTCTGGCTCATGACGTGTCGATCCTGATC
>DASRBG010000236.1:0-48052 GCA_035653735.1 Gemmataceae bacterium | reverse complement strand
CTCGGCCGGGTTTTATCACCGGTCCGTGAGCGCGCGAACAATACCGCGCGCCGCGAGCTCATTTGCCGCAATGCACAATGGGAGATAAGGGCCGGCCTCAGGATTTCAATGAACGGCGCCGCCCGGTGCGCAGGCTCGGCTCAGCGCCGCACGATCTGCTCGAGCTGCTGCCGGGAATTGGCGCGATAGTCCTTATAGCAGGCGACCCAGATGAGGTGGCGCTCTTGCGCCGTCAGATGAAGGACTTTCGACCAATAATTTTGTTCGGCGGTGCTGAGATGGCGGACGTCCTCGCAAGTAACGGCATGCGCCGAGAAAGTGCCGACAAATGTCGCGCCGGCAAAAGCGAGAAGAGCCACAATATTTCTGATGCGAAAAGGCCTGGCAGCGACAATCCGTTCTTGCATGATTTCTCCTTGAACAGCGAAGTACACGCCGAGCGACGCAAACTTCATTCCAATTCGATGGGATGATCCACCCACTTCAGGGTAGAACATGGCCATATTTTGGCCGTTTTCCGAAACGCCCGGTCTCGTTGGTTATGCAAGCCGAATTGCCGTGGAATCAATAAGATGCGCCGCGGCAGAGCCAGCAAGGGATCGGGGCATTTCGTTCCCGTCTGCGACGTGCCTGTTCCATGAGGTTTGACCGCGCGCTTGTCGAAAAAAAGGCTCCATAGCGCGCCGCGCCATGGAGCCAGGGCAGATCGACCAAGATGATGCTCTTGGTCGGGGAGGAGCTTTTCGCAGGATCCGATGCACGGATCGGACCCAAACGGCGGTTCCGGTTCGTCCGGGCGTCTGCCGTTTTAGAACTTCAAGACGATGTCGCCGCCGATCGTGACTTGGCTGCTTTTTGTTCCAAATCCCGAAGCGGGACCTGTCTGGACGAGATCGAACGGGGTCGTGCCGTTCAGGGACGTGTCGTAACGAACCTCAGGCCGGAAGATCACTCCCTTGAGATAGGGAATGCTCGCGGGGATGGTCGGCGTGATGTTGAGGCCGGCCGTCAACTCGAGATAGGTCGTCGGCGCCTGGACGATGCCCGGCAGGATGCCGGGTGCGACCGTATATCCGTGCAGCAAGTTGACGTAATCGAAATAGCCGGGGAATGCGGCGACAAAGGCCCCTTGATCATCGCGATAGACCTCGGCGCGCCCGTTGATCTTCAGCCAATCCCAGGGCGTCTGATAGGACGCATAGCCCGCGGCGCCATAGGCGTCGGCACGGAGCAGCGAGTCGTAGAGGTAATTGCCGTCGAGCTGCAAAGTGAGCTTGTCGGTCGCCTTCCAGGTGACGGTGAGGTCGTTGACATAACGCAGCTTGCTGT
Source organism: Gemmataceae bacterium (assembly GCA_035653735.1). Classification (GTDB taxonomy): domain Bacteria; phylum Planctomycetota; class Planctomycetia; order Gemmatales; family Gemmataceae; genus JAJPHU01. Next base: position 46,723 of record DASRBG010000236.1, on the reverse strand, counting down.
TGGCGGGCGGCCCATAGAACGGGTAGGGGTCCTCCGGTCCGATATGGGTCGTCGCCAAGACCGTGACCGAGCCTTTAGGTCCCAAATTGTTGAGCCCGATGCCGCCGTCGAAAGCCGGCGCATTGTTATTGTCGCCGATGTAGGGAACGAGCGTGGTGCTCTCGCCGCTGCTGATGCCCGTATAGATGTCGAGCGTCGGATTGATATGCGAGATCGCCAGGACGCCGGTTTCGAAGAAAGGTTCGCTGTAGTTCGACAGATAGGAATGCGAATAGAAGAGATTGGTATCGGCTTCGATCGTCTCGATTCCCTCAAGGCCCGGCCACGAGCCGACTTTCCAATCGATGCCGCCAGGGAAGACCCACGGCGTATGCGCCTGGATAAACGCCTGTTCGAGCGCGACCTGATAGAGCGAGTTGATGCAGTAATCGCATTCGCCGAGGAAGCGGGCGGAGCGCGCGTCCGAACCGTACATGACTTGCAGCACGAAGCCGACGTCGTACTGGGCTTTCGACGAATCGATGGGCCGCTGAATGGTGAGCAGGCCTTGATTGAACAGAGGCTCATTGGCTCTGTCGGTGAAGAGGTGGCCCCAGTTCAATCCGCTCGGCGGCGAATCCGGATTGCCCATAATACCGGCCTCGATCTCGCCGTTGACGGTGATGGTCGACCACCATGTCGGCGGCGGAGGTGGCTCTTTGGTCGTCGTGAGGTCGGCGGCCGCCGCTCCTCCGCCCGCGAGCATCGCGGCAAGAAGCGCGGGAATGCCATGCGCCAATGCGCCGGAGAACAAGCGGCTTGTTCTTACGCGCGACTTATCTTTCCCCAATTTGCACCAAAGGGTGCGATCGTATCCCCTCATTATGCCCCCCTGCCAACACGAAGATCTTCGCGCGATCGGTGGGCGTTCAGCCACTCGCCCCCAATTTGTGCATCCAACCGAGCGAAAGATCAGAGAATCGTTTGATCCGGCTGCGGCCCCCTCGAAAGTGGCGCGCCATCATCGAATGGCGCGAGATAATCGACGACCAATTTGCGATAGCGCGTAAGTCCCTTGTAATCTTCGAGTTCCGGCGGCAGATCGCGCAGCACGCGGTGCAGGCGCTTACGCCATTTCTCGACTCGCGCGAGCTCGGCGACGCTGGCGAGATAGCATCTGATGCCGAAGAGAATGGCGTTCGAGCGCGGCAGCCGGAACAGGGTCTGCAATTCGACGCGCAGATGGACTTTCTGTGCGACGTTCTCCGGGGTTACCGTGTTGCGATCAGGTCCCCAGACGGGATAATTTTCCGGGCTCGTATCGAGCCGCGGATTAATGGTCATCGTCCAATTCAGCCGTCTTACCGGCTGGCCATATTGCAAACGCAGCAGAAATTTCAGCGCGCGGTCGAAGACGCCCAATTGATGGGCGAGCGGCACCGGGCCGTGCCATTCGTGGAAAGTCATCCCGATGTCGAATTCGAGCGACCAATCGGCCTGAGTCGTGACCATGCCGCCATCGACAAAGAGATTGTTGTCGCGCTGATCCTGCAGCGTGAAGTCGCCTTGCGCCTGACGGGTGATGTATTCGAAGGGTTCGTAGGGCAGGCTCGACAGATCGCCGAACGTAAAACTATCCTTCAATCCGAGCGGCCGGTTTTCCCAGCTCCAGCGCGTGCCGTTCTTCTGAAGCGAGAAATGCTCCGGATAATCCTTGGCGAAGCTCTCCATGATGAGTTCGAGCGTATCCCATTGCGCCTCCGTCATATGGGGCAGGACTTTGCAGCGGTTGGGATCCTCGGCGAGAACGATCGCGCGTTCCTTGCATTCCGCCACATAATGTTCATCGACATCGAACGCATGATCGTAAGCGGGCGAAGGACCACCCGGCAGATGCGGTTCGATATTGACCGAGTACATGTAGGTGTCTTCTGCGAAGGGGAACGGAAAGCGCAGAATTCCCGCTTCGCTGTTGCGGTAGGTGAAGTCCTTTCGAAACGTCTCGGCCGGTTTGAACGCGAGTGTCATCGGCTGCTCCGCTCGTAGAGACGCGCCAGGGGCCGGCGCCTTGGCGCGGCATGTTGCGGTGACGGGAAGATCTTCTGCATCGGGCGCCTCATAGATCGAGAACGATGCGATTGGTCTTGGCGCGCGAGACGCAAATCATGATCGAGCAGTTCGAGGCGCGCTCGCCCTCGTCAAGATAATGATCGCGATGTTCCGGCTCGCCTTCGAGAACGCGGGTCAGGCATTCGCCGCAGGCGCCCCCGCGGCAGAGGTTTGTCGGCTCGAAGCCGGCTTCCTCGATGGCTTCGAGAAGCGTCTGGTCTTCGCGCACGGCGATTTCCGCGCCAGATCTTTTGAGGATGGCGATGAACGGCGCGCCGCCCATATGCGCGCTGCCGAACGATTCGGAGTGGAGTTTCGAGGCGGGCCAACCATGCGTGCGCGCCGTATCGAGCACGAGGTCCATCAGTCCTTCGGGACCGCAGGTATAAAGATGCGTTCCGAGCGGTTGCGAGCTCAAGACGGACGAGAGATTGAACTCCGTTCCGGCATGGATGTGTATGCGCGAAGATTCGTGATCGCGCAGAAGATGGCCGAAGATCTCGGCCTCCTTGGCGCGGCAGAAATGGTGCAGCTCGTAGCCAGCCGCCTTGCTCTTGAACGCGGCGAGATAGGATAGAAACGGCGTAATGCCGATCCCGCCGCTTATAAGCAGATGTTTGCGCGCGATCTGCGAAACGGGAAAGAGGTTGGCTGGAACGCTCGCTTCGAGAATCTGGCCCGGTTTGACGGTCTCGTGCATGAAGGCGGAGCCGCCGCGCGAGTGCTCGACCCGGCGCACGATTACCGCATAGCGTCGGCGCTCGGTCGGCGGCGTGACGAGCGAATAGGCGTTCTTCCACCTTTGATGATCGCCCTGCAGGTTGAAGCGCAGATGAGCGCCAGGGCCGAACGGCGGAACCTCGCCGCCGTCGGCCATTTCGAGCTCGAATCGCTTGAGGAGAGGAGAGAGAGGCTCGATCGAGCGAACTCTCAAATTTAGTTTCGGTCCGCTCATGGGAAGGCCTCTTCGATCGCCGGGACGTCGCCGGGTACTTCGGCATCGACTTGCACGCCCATGAAAGCGGCGAGCCGGCGGGAATAATGATCGCGGACGAGAAGAGATGCGCCGCAGCCGCTGCAGGAGACGATGTTCGTCGTCACGTCCTCGGTATAGGCGCGGCAGTGAATGCAATAGACGCGGCGCCTCTCCGAACCCTTGTGCGTGAGACGATATTCGCCTTTCTCCATTCCGAATTTACGCGCGAGCCTGGCGACGTCCCAGACGAATGATTCGATGCCGACCGCATAAATGCGCAGGCCGACCAATTCGCGCGCGAGCCGTTTATCGAGCTGATCCAGAAGATGGGCCGTCGAACGGAAACTGCGCGAAACCGCACGCCCGTTTTGCGAGGCCTCGGCCGTCGTGCGAGGATTCGTGCATACGCACCAGATTTCGATGGGAGCGTTGGACGCGGGCGTCGGTCCGAAATCGCCGGGCGGAGCCGGATGATCGGCGACGATCAAATGGCTGCGCCCGCTCGGATCGAGCGCGAACGGCTCGTATTTCGGGCGGCTGACAATTCCGGAAACGAGCAAATCGAACTCCCCTGGTCGCGCTCTATTCTCGAGGCCGCTCCTCTGGCCGATCGGCGGTGCGGCATAGGGGCGAAGTTCGCTTCCCGACGGTCTCAGCCGTAACCGCCGCAGCCTCGTGCGACTCTCAAAATTGTTTCGTTGCAGGAAAGTAAAATTGGCATCCGCGCCCTGTCCATGATGCCAACCGTCATTATTGACAAAATTTCATTGAACGAAATTCTGTTAACTCGCAGGCAATCTGAAATGGGCGGATCGATTAGGCAGGCAAGCTGATGCTGCTGCGCATGGGATTATGGGAGGGGCAGGATGGTAGACGCGGTTGAGGGTTTCATAAGCTCGCAAGAGGAGGGGAAGCTTCATCGAGCGATAAGCTGGCAGGGCGCGTTCTGGGTCGCCAGCGGCGTGCCGGCGCTCGTGCTTTTCTCGATCGGCGGCATCGCCGGCGTGGGCGGCAACCTGTCGTTCCTCATCTGGGCTGTGTCGATTGCGATGGGCTTCATCCAGTCCTTCACCTACGCGGAAATTGCCGGCCTCTTCCCAAACAAGTCTGGCGGCGCCTCGATCTACGGCGCGGCTGCCTGGGTGCGCTACGTCAAGCTCGTCGCCCCCCTTTCGGTCTGGTGCAATTGGTATGCGTGGAGCCCGGTCCTCTCCCTCGGGTGTTCGATTGCCGCGGCCTATATCCTCAACGCGCTCGCGCCGGTTCCAACCGCCCATAGTCCGGAAGTAACGCAATGGCTCGCCGCCCATGCCGCGACCCTGCATGGGAGCGCGGCCGATAAGACCGCAGCGGCGATTGCCGCACTGACGCCGCATGTCCGCACCTGGACGGCGTTCGCGCAAACCATCGGTCCCGTGAGCTTCTCGCTCAATTCGGCTTTCTTCATCGGCGCGGCGCTGATGCTGATCGTCTTCACGATCCAGCATCGCGGCATTCTCGGCACGGCGAACGTGCAGAAATGGATCGGTCTCGCCGTGATCGTTCCGATGGTCATCGTCGGCATCGTGCCGCTTTTCAACGGCAACGTGAATTGGGGCAATTTCTCACCGCTCGTTCCGCTCGCCGCGGCAAATGCTTCGCAGCTCGGCGCCTGGAATCTCACGGGCTGGACGCTGGTCCTCGGCGGAATGTTCATCGCGGCCTGGTCGACCTACGGCTTCGAGACCGCGGTCTGCTATACGAGTGAATTCCGCGATCCGGCCCGCGACACATTCAAGGCGATCTTCTATTCCGGCCTTCTCTGTATCGCGCTCTTCATCCTTGTGCCCTTCACCTTCCAAGGCGCGCTCGGCCTCACGGGCATGCTCGATCCCACCATCGGCGACGGCTCGGGAGTCGCGCAGGCGATGGCGCATATGGTCGGCGGCGGCAAGCTGCTCGAAAGCGTCCTCGTGATGCTGATGATCCTTGCGCTCATCCTCTCGATCATGACCGCGATGGCGGGCTCCTCGCGCACGCTCTACCAGGGTTCGGTCGACGGATGGCTGCCGCGCTATCTCAGCCACGTCAATTCGCATGGCGCGCCGACCAGGGCCATGTGGACGGACCTCAGCTTCAACCTCATTCTTCTGTCGATTGCGTGCGCGGATGCGACAAGCTTCTATTTCGTGCTTGCCGTTTCCAACTGCGGCTACATCATCTTCAACTTCCTCAATCTCAATTCGGGGTGGTTGCACCGGATCGATTCGGGTTCCGTTCCGCGTCCCTACAAGGCGCCTACTTGGATCATCACGCTCGGCGCGATCTTCGGCTTCGTCAACGCCATCTTCATGGGCGCCGGCGCGAAAGTGTGGAATCCGGCGGCGCTTTGGGCAGGCCTCCTTGCAGCCTCGCTCATCGTGCCTGTCTTCGTCTTCCGTCACTACATTCAAGACGGCGGCAAGTTTCCGCACGAAATGCTCGAGGATCTGCATGTCGGCGGCGCCAGCGAGATCGCCCGCAAGAAGGCCGGCATTCTTCCCTACGTGACGCTCGTCGGCGGTCTAGTCGTCGTGCTGCTGGCCAATTGGATCTTCCGGCTCTGATCACGAGAGGCGCCCGCAGCTCGCTGCGGGCGCGCACACGCATTTCGGATACGCGCAAAGGAGCCCTCGATGAACACCCATGTTTTCTCGCGCCAGTCGATCCTCAACGATCGCCACCGCGCGTTGGGAACGAAATTCGAATCTTCGTGGAACGACATGCCGATTCCACAATATTATGCGACCGACCCCTATGTGGAGACCGAGGCCGTGCGCAATGCGGCGGGATTGTTCGATGTCTCGTCTCTGCGCTTGATCGATGTATCCGGCAAGGATTCGCTCGCGGCTTTGAATGAGCTGCTCACGTCCGACATCGCCAAGATCGCGCCCGGCCAATCGCGAATCAGCAATATCGTCGACGAGAACGGCTCATTGATCGACGACGTTCTGGTCTATTGCGACGGGCCGGCGGCTTACCGGATCTCGCATGGCGGCGGCACGCTCGAAGAGGTTTTGCCGCAGGTCGGCGAGGGGCGCGACGTCCACTTTCGTAAGGACAACGACACCCATGTGCTCTCGCTGCAGGGGCCGAAAGCGCTTGCCATTCTGGCTCCGCATACGCCTTTCAAGCTCGCCGGTTTGCGCTATTTCGAACATGCACGGACGAAGCTCTTCGGCTACGACGTGTCGATCGCGCGCGGCGGCTATTCAGGAGAGAAGGGCTACGAGGTCTTCTGCCGTGCGGCGGATGCGGTCGCGATATGGGATGCCATTCTCGAAGCGGGGAAAGAGTTCGGCATCATGCCGGCATCATGGGCGTGTCTCGACATCGTGCGCGTCGAGGCCGCTCTTCTATTTTTCCCCTATGACATGCCGAAGGGCGACACCACGCCGTGGGAAGTGGGCGTCGACTGGACCGTGGATCTCGATAAGCCCTCCTTCCGCGGCAAGGAAGCGCTCATCCGGAGGCGCGATCAGCGGCGCGTGAGCCAGGTCGGAATCGAGATCGATCATCATGAAGCGATCGAGCCCGGTACCAAGCTTTACAGGAACGGCGAAGAGGTCGGCCTCATCAACAGCAGCACCTATAGCCAGCATCTCATGCGCTCGCTGGCGCTCGCCCATGTGAAACCGGCATTGGACTCCAATGGCACCGAATTCGAGATCAGGACGGGCAACGGCGTGCTGAAGGCACGCGTGGTCAAAGTTCCGTTCTACGATCCGCTGCGTCTTCGCACGCATCCTTTGGAGGAGCGCGCTTAGCCGCGGTCCCGTCGCCCGAAACAATCCGTGATCGCACCGGACGATCCCGGATTGTTTCGGGGCGCCGCCTCAGCGGAACAGCGGCGCGAATTTCTTCACCAATTCCCGTTCGGAGACGACATCGGCTTTGCGATAGATCCGCAACCGGTAATTCTTCACCGTGCCTTTGCTGATCTGCAATTGTTGCGCGATCTGTCCGGTCGAGCGGCAATTCATGATCAGGTTCAAGATATCGCGCTCGCGCCGCGTAAACATATCCAAAAGGTTCGCTTCCCGATTGACGGTCTCGAAATCCACCGCGGTGGCCCGTGGCTCGAGGACGAACATCCGCCCCCCTGGCGCCAAGGGGAAAGAGCGATCGAGCGCTTCGAAGCTCAGGACGAAATTATCGACGAGCCGCGTCTGTGTGCCTGATACAGGCAGAAGGCCGCGCACCAGCGGCATGAGGGCGTTGTCGGCCGCGACGGCATCGTTCCAGGCATCGTTTGAATAGACCTCGCTGCCGAAACGATCGAGAATCAACATCGGCTTGTCGACATAGGGCTGTGCCTTGGCCCTTTTGACATTGCCGAGATCGTTGAAGATCCATCCGACATGGGCGCGGTGACAGCCTTCGAGCGCCGGAAAAATCGTTTGCGCCCGTTCGACGTCGGCTCTCGAGAAATGGCCCGATTCGCGCTCGAGGAACAGGCCGAAACAGCACTGGCCGACCGTCGGGAGCATGATCGCCATTTCGTCGGAAATATGCGCCCGCGGCAGGAAGAGCTCGCTATAGATCTTCGCCTCTCTCGATTGCGTCTTTGCTTGCGAAAGCGGCAACACGCCGGGGCGGGGATGATGCTTCCAATAATGCGAGAATGGATCGACCTGCGCGAACGTGCTGTTGTAGGTGCCGACGACTTCTTCGGGCACATTGTGGGTGTAGATGACCTCGGGCGGAGCGGCGCGCGAGAAGTGAATGATCCAGGTGGATTCGTGCTGGATGCTCGAGCCGTAGAGATCGATCAGCTCCCGGTGAAATTCACCCGATCCGATCGACTTGGCGACCTCTCCGAGCCGCGCGAACCATTCCTTGCCGTTGAGGCGCAGAGACGCCGCCTCCGCGGCGCCGGCGTCTCTCCCGTATCCAGTCGTTTGCGACATGGTCCAATCCCACGAATTGGAATCTTATTTTGCCCTATAGGAAATCCTAATTGACCGCACTTTGCAACGCCTTCTTGGCTTTGTTGCTCGCTCGCTCGTGAACATCGCCCGCTCCCGCCTCGGTATCTGATTTCGAGTAGCAAATCCCGTTCCAGGCGACGACGCGCGCAGCATGCGCGTAAGCGCCACGATCCTGGCACTCTCGGCCAGATTTCCGACCGAACATAAGCGCCGCGGGGAAGCGTTGTTTGCAGTCTGCACGGCGAACATGCGCCTCTGCCTGTTCGCGAGGCAATTGGAGCGCGCATGCGCAAGCGCTCCGGATTTGCAGCCGCTCCGCATTTGGCGGCGCAGCAGAATGGCCAGAGCCAAGGCTTCATTTTGTCTTGCCTGCCAGAGCGCGCCACTTTTGGCAGCGCCGTAGGTCCAATTGGCATTATTGCTCGTGCCGCCGGCCTTGGTTTAACTCATTCTAATCAAGAGCTTGAGGAGATGTTCGGGGAGGACGCTATGGGCCCGGCTCCATGCGGAAGCATGGGGCGCGAGGCGCAGGTGCTTCATGCTCTCTTCAATCATGCCAGGGCCGTTTCGACGGCGTAAAATTTAAAGAGGGTTGAGGATGGCGCTCGAAAAGGTAATGGCCAAAGGCAAATTCGACGTCTTGTTCGAGCCGATCAAGATTGGTCCCAAGGTCCTCAAAAATCGATTCTATCAAGTCCCTCACTGTATCGGCGCAGGGTCGGATCGGCCCGGCTTTCAGGCGGCGCACCGCTCGCTGAAAGCCGAAGGTGGCTGGGCCGCAATGAACACCGAATATTGCTCGATCCATCCGGAGTCGGACGATACGCATCGTCTGTCGGCCCGCTTGTGGGACGATGGCGATGTCCGCAATCTCTCTGCGATGACGAAGGAGATCCATAAATACGGCGCCCTGGCCGGCGTGGAGCTCTGGTACGGAAGCTCGCATGCACCATGCATGGAATCGCGCGAGACGCCGCGCGGCCCGAGCCAGTATGCCTCCGAGTTCGAGGCGCTGACCTATTGTCACGAGATGGATCAGGACGACATCAATCGCGTCCAGGAATTCTATGTCGAGGCGGCGCGACGCGCTCGCGATGCTGGATTCGACATTGTCTATTGCTACGGCGCGCACTCCTACCTGCCGCTCCAATTCCTCTCGCGTTATTACAACAAGCGGACCGACAAATACGGCGGCAGTTTCGAGAATCGTGCGCGGTTCTGGATCGAGACGATCGAGAAAATGCGCAAGGCAATCGGGAGCGATTGCGCGATCGCAACGCGTTTTGCCGTCGACACGCTGATCGGCGAAGAAGGAATCGAAATCGAGCGCGAAGGAGTCAAGTTCATCGAGCTCGCCGACGATCTCGTCGATCTCTGGGACGTGAATGTCGGCGACATCGCGGAATGGGGCGAAGATGCGGGCCCCTCGCGCTTCTATCGGCAGGGCCACCAATTGTCGTGGCAGAAATTCGTCAAGCAGGTCTCGAAGAAATGCGTGCTCGGCGTCGGGCGCTTCACCGACCCGGAGAAAATGCTCGAGGTCGTGCGCAATGGCGAGCTCGACGTGATCGGCGCGGCGCGCCCGTCGATCTCCGATCCCTTCCTGCCGCAGAAGATCAGGGAGGGCCGTCTCGACGACATCCGCACCTGTATCGGATGCAATGTCTGCATTTCGCGTTGGGAGATCGGCGGGCCACCCATGATCTGCACGCAGAATGCCACGGCCGGGGAGGAATTCCGCCGCGGCTGGCATCCGGAGAAATTCCCCAAGCGCGGATCGGACGACAGTATTTTGGTCGTTGGTGCGGGTCCTGCCGGCTCAGAATGCGCGCGCGTCCTGCTCGAGCGCGGCTATGTCGTTCACCTCGTCGATAGCGCCGAGAAGGTCGGCGGCTGCGTGAATGACATTGCGACCCTGCCGGGTCTCGGCGAATGGGGCTTTCACCGCGACTATCGCGAGGTTCAGCTCGGCAAGCTCCTGAAAAAGAGCCGCGACAGCCGTCTCGCTCTGGGCAGCAAGCCGCTCACTGTCGACGACGTCCTCCAGTACGGGGCCGACAAGGTGGTGATCGCGACCGGTGCTCCGTGGGTCAGCGACGGAACCAATTGCTTGACCCATGCGCCGCTGCCAGGGCTGGAGCAGGTCCATCCTTATGTTTTGACTCCGGAAGACGTGATCCGCGGGACGAAGCCGATCGGCAGGCGCGTGATGATCCTCAATGCGGACATTTATTTCATGGCGCCGAGCCTCGCGCAGAAGCTCACCGAGGCAGGTCATGAGGTGACGCTTGCATCGGGCGTCGAGCTTGCCCGCTACATGCGCTTCACGCTCGAATATCCGAACGCGCAACGCATGCTGCACGAGCTCCATGTCAACGTCATGCATGACGTTTGGGCGAGCCGTGTCGAGGAAGGCCGCATCGAGCTCTATAGCATTTGGGGCGACGGCTATCGCCGCCAATATATGGGCCCGGGAAAAGTGCCGCGCAAAGCCAATGCGACCCACAAATGGTACGACTTCGACACGCTCGTCGTGGTGACCGGTCGGCGTTCGAACGATACTCTCTACCGCGGGCTGAAGGCGCGGCAGGGCGAGTGGGCGGCCAATGGCATCAAGGGCGTCTATGTCATCGGCGACGCTTGGGCGCCGAAATTGATCGCGGACGCGACCTTCGACGGTCACCGGCTCGCGCGCGAGATCGAAGAGCAAAACCCGCAGGAGCCCAAGCCTTATCGGCGCGAGGCGGCGGTCTATGGAAGCCCCTATCAGCCTGGTGGATCTTACGAGATCCAATATGCGGTCTGATCCGGGCGCCGTGCCGCTCGACCTTGATCGGCTTTCTCGAGAACCGCCATCCGGCTGGACATTTTGGTCCGGCCGGTTCTGCGGAATTGCGACGAGATGATCCCCAACGGCATCGATCAGACTGAGGTCACGCGCATTCTCTTCCAGGATTTCACGCCCTGGATGGTGGCGCTGTTTTACGCCTATGCCGTTGCTGCCATCGCCGCTTTCGTATGGGGCGTCTACGTCCAAGCCCGCAAATATTTGCGCGGCGTTCATCCGAAGTCCATCGCTTGGCCGGCGCTGACACGCAGGGCTGCCCAAGCGGCCTATGTGATCGCCTCGCACGCGAGCGTTAGACGCCGCGACCGCTCCGCCGGCTGGCTGCACGCCGCGATCTTCTATGGCTTCGTTCTTCTCTTCGTCGGCACGTCGATCATTACGCTCGACCACGACATTGCCCCTGTTTTCCACGCCCGATTCTGGTATGGCGCCTTCTATCTCGTCTTCAAACTGACGATGAATGTTGCAGGCGCGGCGCTTATCGCCGGCGTGCTCTACATGATGTATCGGAGGGGTTGGCTACGCCCGCCGAAGCTCGATTATGCGCGCCCTGATCGCAATCCTGCCGATGCTGATTTCGATCGCACGTCCTATCGGATCGAGGATTGGGCTTTCCTTTGGACCTTGATCCTCATCGGCATCACGGGATTTATTGCGTCCGGCGCTCGGCTTGTCTGGCTGCAGCACGAGCCGGCCGTCTGGCAGACGCGCTGGTGGTCGCCAGTCGGTGCGATGGTGGCGAACCTCCTGCAAGGCCTCGGGTTCGATGCGCAAGGCGCCGGCATATTGCGCATGGCGCTCTGGTGGACGCATGGGCTGCTCGCGCTCACCTTCATCGCGCTTATTCCTTATACCAAGGCCAAGCATATCGTGACGGCCGCCGCCACGTGGCTGATGAGAGACCCCGCGGCAGTCGCGCGCCTCCCGCAAGGCAGGCTCGATCAGGGCAGCATCGGCTATAAATTCATTGGCGACCTCGACAGCCGCTATCTGCTCCAGGCCGATACCTGCACGAAATGCGGCCGGTGCCACGAAGCCTGTCCGGCCCGCGCGGCCGGTTATCCGCTTTCCCCGCGCGATCTCATCCTCACAATTCGCGAACATGCAAATCGCGAGCTTGGCGAATTTTTTCCGCGAGCGCACGAGCCGATCTCGCTCATCGGCGAGGGAGTCGCGCAGATCCGCCCCGATACGCTCTGGGCCTGCCGCCAATGCGGCGCCTGCACGGAAATCTGCCCGGTCGCGGTCGAACATGTGCCGCTGATCAATATGTTCCGGCGCACGCTCGTCGATGAAGGCGTAATGGACCCCGGCTTGCAGCGCACGCTCGGCGCCGTCAACAAGACCGGCAATTCGTTCAACGAGAGCCGCCGCAAGCGTCCGCAATGGACCAAGCAACTGCCTTTCGCGATCAAGGACGCGCGCAAGGAGCCGGTCGATGTGCTTTGGTTCGTCGGCGACTACGCGAGCTTCGATCCGCGCAATCAAAAGGTGAGCCGCGCCTTCGCCAAGATCCTGCACGCCGCAGGAGTCGATTTCGGCATTCTCTATGAGGGCGAGACGACGGCCGGCAATGATATCAGGCGCGTCGGCGAGGAGGGGCTTTATCAGGAGCTTGCGCATGGCAATATCGAAGCGCTCGCCAAATGCACCTTCGATCGCATCGTGACGACCGATCCCCATTCCTACAACACGCTGAAGAACGAATATCGGGATTTCGGTGGGGTCTATCAGGTCGACCACGCCAGCGCCTTTCTGCGCGAGCTCGTCGCGAGCGGCCGCATCGCCCTGAAGCAGAAGCTCGATTACACCGTGACCTATCACGACCCCTGCCATCTCGGCCGATTGAACAAAGGATATGATCCGCCCCGCGACGTGATTGCGCAGACCGGCGCCAACCTGGTCGAGCTTGCTCGCAACAGGGACAATTCTTTCTGCTGCGGCGGAGGAGGCGGGCGCGTGTGGATTCCCGATCCGCCCGGCACAACGAAGGTCGGCGAGATCCGCGCACGCGAAGCAGCCGAGATCGAAGGTCTCGACGTTCTCCTCGTCAATTGTCCGAAATGCATGACGATGCTGGAGGATGCGGTGAAGACCTCCGGCAACGAAGGCAAGTTCCGCGTTCTCGAGCTCACTGAGCTCCTGGCGGAAGCGATGGACCTCGAAGCGCGCCCGGCGGCGAAGCTCGCTCTGGAGGCAAACTAGCATGTTCGCTCGGAAAAAAGCGAACCACGTGGGTCGCGTCGATAGCGTGCGAAGCATTGGCTAAGCAGGTGGAGTGATGAAGATAATCGTACCGGTCAAACGCGTTGCCTCGCTCGATGACGAATTCGAAATGCGCGAGGATGGGCGCGACGTCGAGCCGGATTTCTGCGAGTTCGATCTCAACGAATTCGACGAATATTCGATCGAGGCAGCGGTCCAGATCAAGGAAGCAAATCCCGATGCCGGCGTCGAGGTCATCGCGCTGACGATCGGACCGGAAGATGCCGACGAAGTGCTGCGCAAGGCCTTGGCGAAGGGTGCCGACCGGGCGATCCGCATCTGGCAGGACGCGCTCGAGGGTTCCGATCAGATCGCGATTGCGCGCATTATTGCCAAGGTGGTCGAGCGCGAGCAGCCAAGCCTCGTTCTTTGCGGCGCACAATCTTCCGATCATGCACATGCCGAGACCGGAATGGCGGTCGCCGGCCTCGTCCACTGGCCGCATGCGGCCGTCATCACGCATCTCGACTATCGGCCGGGAGCACAATCGGCGCTCGTCGAGCGCGAGCTCGAAGGCGGCCTCGTGGAGAGGCTCGAGCTCGAAACGCCTGCCGTCGTCACGATTCAGCTTGGCATTAATAAGCCGCGCTATGCCTCGTTGCGCAGTATCAAACAAGCCAATGCCAAGCCGCTCGACGTCCTGACCGCCGAGGAGCTTGGGCTCAGCGAAGCTGAAATCGGTGTTCCCGGCTCATTGAGCCGTGTGCGCCGGATGTTCCCGCCCGATCGCCGCCGAAGCGAAATGATCGAGGGAACACCGGCGCAACAGGCTGCGCGCCTGCTCGAAATTATCAAGGAGACACTTCACTAATGTCCGGCATTTTGGTGCTCGCAGAACATAGGCGCGGGGAAGCTCGGCCCGGATCGCTCGAGGCGATCGGTGCAGCCGAAGCGCTCAAAGCCGATCTCGGACCTCTCGCGATCCTGATCATCGCCGCCGAGCCGCAAAAATATGTCGAGCCTTTCGCGGTCGGCGCGGTCGATGAAATCATCACGGTTGCCAATCCCGCGGCGAAAGAATTCGAACCGCACGTCTATGAGGCCGTGCTGAGCCGAGTGATCGAGGAACGCAAGCCCTCGCTCATCCTCTTGCCTCACAGCATCGATAGTTGGGGGCTTGCCCCGGGCTTGGCAATCGCGCTCGATGCAGGCTTTGCGACCGACGTCTTCGGCATCAGGCGCGAGGCGGGGGAGATCGTCGCGACGCGCGCCGGCTATCAAGAGAAGGTCTGGGTCGAGCTCGATTTTCCGCAGAAGCAGCAGGTCATTCTTACGCTGCGCAGCGGCGCGTTCCGCGCTCCAACCGAGCTGGCGTCTCCCAAGATCACCGCGCTTGAAGTCGAAGGCGTCAAGCCGCGCAGCTCCCATCTCGAATGGCGCGATCCGCCGCCGAGCGGCGGGATCGATATTCCCGGCTCCAAATTCATTCTCTCGATCGGTCGCGGCATCGGCGATGAGGCCAATATCGAACAATTTGCGGAACTTGCCGAGAGCCTAGGGGCAACGCTCGGCTGTTCGCGTCCGATCGCCGATAATGGATGGTTGCCCAAGGCAAGGCAGGTCGGGCAATCCGGACAATTGGCGGCGAAGTGCTCGCTTTATATCGCGATGGGAATTTCGGGCGCGGTTCAGCACCAATGGGGCATGAAACACGTCGAGACCATCGTCGCGGTGAACAAGGATCCGGAAGCGTCGATCTTCGGCATAGCCGCTTACGGCATTGTCGGCGACATGCTCGAAATCGCCGATGAATTGCGCAAGCAAGTGGCCGCAGCCCACGCCGAAGCAGGCTGACGACATCGGCTTGGCGCTCCCGACAGGCTACCGCACATGGAGCGAAGGGGACGACGGGTTCCCGGCGTCCCTCCACCACGTGCTTGCCTCTAGACCGGCATGATGTCCGGACGGTTCTTCGGGAATGTCGCGATTGTCACCGGATCGAGGTTGAGCGTGGCGGCAGCCATTTGCGGCGGCGTATGCGCAAGCCAATCGGAGAGAGAGACTTCCTCGTATCGATCGGTGCGGAAAATTTCGAGGAAGACGAGATCGGCATCGCCGGTATTCTCGATATAATGGCCGAGCGATTTCCTGACGTATCCGATGTCGCCGGGATTGAAATCGGCGACTAAATCCGACTTTATGTTTTACTCTCCGGCGTCGTTATACGGCGGCAGTATCGCTACATTGCGAGCGAGACCAGAGGGAGGAGACGATGACGGGTTTTCGCACGGAAACCGACAGTCTCGGCGAAGTCCGTGTTCCCGCCGATAAGCTTTGGGGAGCACAAACTCAGCGCGCGCTCGAATACTTCAGCATCGGCAAGGATCTCATGCCGCGAGAGATGATTCTCGCCTATGCCATCGTCAAGAAAGCGGCGGCGCATGCGAATTACGCAGCAAGAGCCCTCGACGGTGACGCGCATGCGTTGATCGTACAGGCGTGCGAAGAGATTTTGGCCGGGCAGCATGATGATATGTTTCCGCTGCATGTATGGATGACGGGCAGCGGGACGCAGTTCAACATGAACGTGAACGAAGTGATCTCAAACCGTTGCTGCCAAATCGCCGGTACGGCGCTCGGCAGCAAAGTGCCCGTTCATCCAAATGATCACGTGAACATGGCGCAATCCTCGAACGACACGTTTCCCTCGGCCATGCATGTCGCGGCGGCGATCGCCGTAACGCGTAGGCTCATGCCGGCGGTCGCGGCGCTGCGCGATGCGATCACGGCAAAAGCCGGCGAATGGGAAGATATCGTCAAGATCGGCCGAACTCACATGCAGGATGCAA
This sequence comes from Gemmataceae bacterium, assembly GCA_035653735.1. Classification (GTDB taxonomy): domain Bacteria; phylum Planctomycetota; class Planctomycetia; order Gemmatales; family Gemmataceae; genus JAJPHU01. Next base: position 30,808 of record DASRBG010000236.1, on the reverse strand, counting down.
CGCCGCTGACGCTCGGGCAGGAATGGTCGGGCTATGCGGCAATGCTGGCGGAGGACCTCGAGCGGATTGCGGAGGCGTTGAAAGGCCTCTATCGGCTCGCTTTGGGCGGCACGGCAGTTGGTACAGGAATCAACGCGACGCCCGGTTTCGCAGAAACTTCCGCGGCGGAGATCGCGAAAATTACCGGCATGCCTTTCGTGAGCGCGCCGAACAAATTCGCGGCGCAGGGTGCACATGACGCGCTCGTCCAGCTCTCCTCGACGCTGCGCACGCTCGCGGTTTCGCTCTATAAGCTCGGCAATGACATCAGGCTGATGTCGTGCGGCCCGCGCGCAGGATTTGCCGAATTGCTCATCCCGCAAAACGAGCCGGGCTCGTCCATCATGCCGGGGAAAGTGAATCCGACGCAAGCCGAGGCACTGACCATGATCGCCGTTCAGGTGATGGCGAATGATGTGGCGATAGGTTTCGGCGGGGCAGGCGGCTATCTGGAGATGAATGTCTATAAGCCGCTCATCATCCACAATATCATGCAGTCGATTACGCTGCTCAGCGACGGCTGCACGAACTTCCGCAAATTTCTCGTGGAGGGCACGCGGCCCAACCGTAGGAAGATTGCGCAAGACGTCGAAAACTCGCTGATGCTCGTGACTGCGCTCGCGCCGGAGATCGGCTATGACAAGGCCGCGCGCGTCGCCCATTATGCGCTGGAACATGATCTCGAGCTCAGGGAATCTGCGGTGCGGCTCGGCTTCATCACGGAAGAAGACTTCGATCGGATCGTCGACCCGATGAAGATGGCAAAGCCATTTCAAGAAAATTGAGTGCGCCCTCGCTTGGTTCGCAATCGTCGCGCGCCGTCCATATTTCTTTCACGGATCTCTTGTTCCGTTATCTCGACGAACGTCCTGCTGCTCGAATCGAACACTCTTTCTCCGGGTCCGAATTTTCTGGAAGACGCAGATTTTCGGCTCCTCTAGCTTGTCTCGCATTCGTTAAGCGAAAGCTGGGAGGAGAATATGCTTATGCATTTTCGGAGCTATCTATCCTCACGCCTCAACAAGCACGTCGGAAGCGCAGCATTAAAGACTTCGATTGTGCTGGGTACGGCGCTTTGCGTAATCGGCTCGTTCGCTATGCCGGCTCAAGCCGGTCCGGGCCCGGTCGTCGCGACCACCCAAGGAAAGGTGCAGGGTTTCGTCGTCAATGGCGTTTCGGAATTTCTTGGTATTCCTTATGCCGCGCCGCCTGTCGGTAATCTGCGCTGGCGCCCGCCGATCGCCCACGCGCCTTGGGGCGGCGTCAAGAAGGCGACTGCCTTTGGGCCGACCTGCGCGCAAATCACGACCCTCGGCGTGTTCGCCGGGCCCGCGAACAACAACGAAGATTGCCTTTATCTGAACGTCTTCACGCCAAACCCCAGCGCCACCGCAAAACGTCCAGTGCTCGTCTGGATCCACGGCGGCGGCAACTACGACGGGGAGAGCAACGACTACGACGGCAGCAAGCTGGCCTCGCAAGGCAATACGGTCGTCGTCACCCTCAATTACCGCCTGAACCTCATGGGTTTCATGGCGCTTCCGGACATCGACAATCACGAAGGCCACCCGTTCGGAAATTACGGGATCATGGACCAGCAATTCGTGCTCAAGTGGGTGCAGACCAATATTGCCAATTTCGGCGGTGACCCCACCAACGTCACGGTCGGCGGCCAGTCGGCAGGCGCGAGCGATACCGGCATCAATATGGTATCGCCGTTGTCGGCCGGGCTGCTCGAGCACGGGATCTGCGAAAGCTCGTGCCCGATCAATGAAGCACTGCTGTCGGTCGCCGAGAACAAGGGCGCGGCATTCGAGGCCGCGGCGGGCTGCGGTTCACAATCGACCCCGGCTGCCCGCGTCGCATGTCTGCGCGCGCTTCCTGCCGCGACGATCGAGTCGCTTGCCGGAACGGCGAGCGCGACCAGTCCGTACATCCAGGGACCAATGGTCGATGGCACGGTGCTGCCGGTTCTGCCGATCCAGGCCTGGCATACCGGCGCGTTCAATAAGCCGATGACCATCATGAACGGGCGCGTGGAAGACGAGGAAAACTTCTTCACCGCAATCATCGAATATTTCGAATCTCCGCAAGCACCTTTGACCGCGGCCCAGTACGAAGCCTTCGTCAATACGACTTATACCGCACCGAACGCGCTTCCGCCGGGTCTGCCCTATCCGGCCGGGACTGCCGCGGCGGTTCTGGCTCATTATCCTTTGAGCGCGTACCCCTCCGCGCAGCTGACTTGGGATGCCGTTGGAACGGATCCGGCGTCTTGCGCCGAAACGCACGTCAACGACCTCCTTGGCACGAAAGTGCCGCTCTACGCCTATGAGTTCGACGACCGGACGGCGCCGTTCTACTTCCCGAAACTGCCGGGCTTCGTGTCGTGGGCCTATCATACGGCCGATATCCAATATCTCTTCCCGTTCTATCACGGCGGCAACGCGGGAATTCCGCATCCGCTCAACGCCAAGCAGACCATATTGTCGAACGAACTCGTGGCCGCTTGGACGAACTTCGCAAACACCGGCAATGCGAACGGAACCGGCACCGTGCCGTGGCACCGTTGGACAGGCTCGACGCGTCAATATCTGTCGGAAAACATCTCGGCGCTCTCGACGCTGACGGCGGCACAATATGCGCAGCGTCACATGTGTGCCTTCTGGGCCGGCATTCTGCCCTACACCTATGGGGCGGCTTACTAAGATAAGCGAATATGCGAACGGAAATGGCGGCCACCGTGGTGGCCGCCAATTTTCGCAAGACGTTCGGAACAGGCGATGCAATCGGCTGAGAATCCAAATCGCCTGCTCCGCTTGCGCTTAGAAGTTATCCAGCAATAAAATAGAAGTCTGTTTCCGGTGTATCGAAATTTCCTGAAAGACTGAGCGGGCAAAAATCCTCCAGACTTCTGCTCACGGGGGAGCAGCCAAATGGAGGAAGCCGTGTCTAAGCTTTTGAAGCGGAGCGTCTCGTCGTGCTCCGGCCCGGCATTGAGAACTTGCTTGACCATCGGGGTCATGATGGCGGCGCTGCTGCCGATCGAGGCTCGCGCGGCCGCCCCGATCGTTCAGACCAACGAAGGCCCAGTTCAAGGTTTCCTGCAGAACGGTGTCGCCGAATTTCTCGGCATTCCCTATGCAGCACCGCCCACCGGCAATCTGCGCTGGCGGCCTCCGATCAAGCACGCTTCGTGGACGAAGCCGTTGAAGGCGACCGCCTATGCGCCGATCTGCGCGCAGGTCACGACGCTCGGCGTCTTCGCCGGGCCACCGAACAATAATGAAGACTGTCTCTATCTCAACGTGTTCACGCCCGATACCAACGGAGCGAAGAACGAAAAGCTACCGGTCATCTTCTGGATTCATGGCGGCGGAAATTTCGATGGTGAGACGCCCGGCTACGACGGCAGCAAGCTCGCTGCGCAAGGCCATACGGTGGTGGTCACCGCCGAATATCGTCTGAACCTGATGGGCTGGCTCGCCCACCCGGCGCTCGACAACGAAGGTCATACGTTCGGCAATTATGGCATTCTCGATCAGCAATTCGCGCTGAAATGGATCCGGGCGAATATCGCCAATTTCGGCGGCGATCCGAACAATGTCACCGTCGGCGGTCAGTCGGCGGGTGCGGTGGACACCGGCATTGCAATGCTGTCACCGCTGGCCAATGGCTTGTTCGAACGCGGGATTTGCGAAAGCTTTTGCCCCGCCTTTAATTTCCCGAGCCTCGCGTCCGCAGAGGCGACCGGCATAGCCTTTGCCAAGGCCGCCGGTTGCGGCTCCGGCACGGGCCCCGCGGTTGCCAAATGTCTGCGCGCCTTGCCCGCCGCAAAGATCGAGGAACTGGCAGGGACGGCATCGGCGACGAGCCAATATGTCATTGGGCCGATGGTTGACGGTACGGTCATACCGTCGGAACCGCTCACGGCTTTCGCCAACGGCCAGTTCAATCATGTGCCTTTGATGAATGGAAATACACTCGACGAAGAGAATTTCACTCTCGCCATTACCGAATATTTCGAATCGCCCAGGGAGCCGCTTACGGCGGCACAATACGAAAATTACGTCAAGACAACCTATGCTCCGCCGACCTACCCGGCAGGCACGGCGGCGAAGGTTCTCGCGCAATATCCGCTCAGCGGCTATGCGAGCCCGCAACTCGCGTGGGACAGAGCCGGCACCGATCCGGGGATCTGCAGCGAACGGCGGTTCGATAAGTTGGTTGTGTCTCAGATACCGCTTTACGTCTACGAGTTCGACGATCAAACGGCGCCATTTTATTTCCCGCCGATGCCGGGTTTCCTCGCGCTCGCCTATCACACCGCCGATATTCAATATCTGTTCCCGCTCTGGCACGGTGGGCCGGATGGCACCACGCACACGCTGAGTGCGAAACAGGAGAATCTATCGGATCAGCTCGTCGCGGCCTGGACAAACTTTGCATGGACGGGGAATCCGAACGGGCAGGGAAATTATCCCTGGCCGCGCTATACGAAGAGCACGAGCGCCCCGGCTTGGCTCATTCAAAACTCGCCGGCACTCTCAACGCTGACGGATAAGCAATACGACGCGCTGCGCAAGTGCGACTTCTGGGACAGCATCCAGGGCTCTTCGTCCTGACGAACGAAGCAACGCTGCAGGGTGATGGCTTACGAGCCATCACCCGCTCGCCAGATTGATCGAGTTCGTCCGTTTCATGCTTCCGATCAGAATAATTTTTCGCGCCAGAATTTCTTGGAAGACCCGAATTCGGGGCTCTTCTAGTCTTTGTTCCGTTATGAGTAGCTTTGAAATTTTAGGTTGTGTTCTCAGTACTAAAGGGAGGAGAGTATGCTCACGTTTTTGAGGAGCAGTCGCGCCGTGCGCGCTGCCCTGAAGACCTCGATTGCGCTTGGCACGGTGCTTTGCGCGGTCGGCTCGTTCGCTATGCCGGCTCAGGCCGGTCCGGGTCCGGTCGTCGCGACCACCCAAGGAAAGGTGCAGGGTTTCGTCGTCAATGGCGTTTCGGAATTTCTTGGTATTCCTTATGCCGCGCCGCCTGTCGGTAATCTGCGCTGGCGCCCGCCGATTGCCCACGCGCCTTGGGGCGGCGTCAAGAAGGCGACTGCCTTTGGGCCGACCTGCGCGCAAATCACCACGCTCGGCGTGTTCGCCGGGCCCGCGAACAACAACGAAGATTGCCTTTATCTGAACGTCTTCACGCCGAATCCGCTCGCCTCGGCAAAACGTCCGGTGCTGGTCTGGCTCCACGGCGGCGGCAATGTGGACGGCGAGAGCAACGACTATGATGGGAGCAAGCTTGCATCCCAAGGCAATACCGTCGTCGTCACCCTCAATTATCGCCTGAACCTATTCGGCTTCATGGCGCTCCCGGACATCGACAATCACGAAGGCCACCCGTTCGGAAATTACGGGATCATGGACCAGCAATTCGTGCTCAAGTGGGTGCAGGCCAATATTGCCAATTTCGGCGGTGACCCCACGAATGTCACGGTCGGCGGCCAGTCGGCAGGCGCCACCGATACCGGCATCAATATGGTGTCGCCTCTGTCGGCAGGCCTCTTCCGGCACGGGATCTGCGAAAGCGCATGCCCGGTCAATGAAGCACTGCTGTCGGTCGCCGAGAACAAGGGTGCGTCGTTCGAGGCTGCGGCGGGCTGCGGTTCACAATCGACCCCGGCTGCCCGCGTCGCATGTCTGCGCGCGCTCCCTGCCGCGACGATCGAGTCCTTCGCGGGAACCGCGAGCACGCAAAGCGCCTATATCCAAGGTCCGATGGTCGATGGCACGGTGCTGCCGGTTCTGCCGATCCAGGCCTGGCATAGCGGCACGTTCAATAAGCCGATGACCATCATGAACGGGCGCGTGGAAGACGAACAAAACTTCTCGCTTGCCATCCTGGAATATTTCGAGTCGCCGCAAGCACCTCTGACCGCGGCTCAATACGAGAGCTTCGTCAACACGACTTACACCACGCCCCCGGCACCTCCCGGCGTGCCGTATCCTTCCGGCACGCCGACGGCGGTTCTCGCTCATTATCCTTTGAGCTCGTATCCGTCCGCACAATTGGTCTGGGACGCCGTCGGGACCGATCCGGCCTCCTGCGCCGAAACCCATGTCAACGATCTCCTTGGCACGAAAGTACCGCTCTATGCCTATGAGTTCGACGACCGGACGGCACCGTTCTACTTCCCGAAATTGCCGGGGTTCCAGTCATTGGCCTATCACACGGCCGATATCCAATATCTGTTCCCGTTCTATCATGGCGGTAGCGCGGGAATACCGCACCCGCTCAACTCGAAGCAAACCGTGCTCTCGAACGAGCTGGTGGCTGCTTGGACGAACTTCGCGAACACGGGTAATGCGAACGGAACCGGCACCGTGCCTTGGCACCGTTGGACGGGCTCGACGCGTCAGTATCTGTCGGAAAACATCTCGGCGCTGTCGTCGCTGACGGCGGCACAATATGCCCAGCGCCACATGTGCGCCTTCTGGGACACGCTGCTGCCGTACACCTACGGCCCCAGCTACTGAGATAAGCCGACCTTGAGGTGACGGCCACATTCGTGGCCGTCATCTTCCTTCACATGCGCTCTTCGGGGGCGCACTTCATCTTTTAGAGGGGGCGATGATGAGAACGCGGATATTGCTCATCGCGGCATTCCTGCTCGCATGTTTCGGTCTTGCTCGCGCAGACGACAGGCCCGAAATTTTCCCGCAGCTCGGCCATTCCTCGCCTGTGACTTCCGTCGCCTTTTCGCCCGACGGTCATCTCATCGCATCGGGCGGCGCATTCGATCACCTGGTGATCCTTTGGGACGCGACGAGCGGGCGCGAGCTGCGCAGCCTTTCCGGACATTCGCTTGCTGTCACATCCGTCGTATTCTCGCCGGACGGCAAGTTGCTCGCCTCGGCGAGCGGCGACAAGACGATCAAGCTCTGGGACGTCGCCACCGGCAACGAAATTCGAACGCTGAGCGGACATACGAAGGGAATCAATTCCGTCGCCTTCTCGCCGGACGGCAAGCTGCTCGCTTCCGGAAGTTGGGATCATACGATCAAGCTTTGGGACGTGACGACCGGGCGGGAGCTGCGCACGCTCACCGGACATTCCTCTCTCGTCTATTCGGTCGCATTCTCGGGCGATGGACGCACGCTCGCCTCGAGCAGTTCCGACAATACGATCAAGCTCTGGGATGTGGCGACCGGCCACGACCTGCGCACGCTCAAGGGCCACACCGCGGTGGTGTTCGCGGTTCAATTCTCGCCCGACGGGCACACGCTCGCCTCGGGCAGCTGGGACCAGACCACCAAATTTTGGGATGCGGCGAGCGGACAGGAGCTGCGCGCGCTGAAAGGGCATGCCGCCGGCGAGACATCCGTCGCATTTTCGCCCGACGGAAAGCTGCTCGCCTCCGGCAGCGCCGACAAGAGCGTCAAGCTCTGGGACGTGGCGAGCGGGCATGAGCTGCGCACCTTCGCCGGACATTCCGGTGCGGTGAACTCCGTCGCCTTTTCGCCCGATGGGCAAACGCTCGCTTCGGCCAGCGACGATGGCACGATCAAGCTTTGGGACACAAAGACCGGGCAGGAGTCGCATACGCTCAGCGGTCATTCTGCGCCGGCCAATTTCTTGAGCTACTCGAAAGACGGCAAGCTGCTCGCCGTTGCGAGCGCGGACAAAACCATCAAGCTCTGGGATGTGGAAAATGGACGCCAAGTGCGGGTCCTCACCGGACACACGCGCAATGTGACCTGCGCCGCGTTTTCGCCGGACGGTGCCACCTTGGCTTCCGGCAGTTGGGACGGCACGGTCAAGTTCTGGGACGTCGCGAGCGGGCGCGAGATGCGCAGCTTGGATCTCTCGGCTTTTGTCTACGAGGTCGCGTTCTCCCCTGATGGCAGCATGTTGGCGACCGGCACAGACGACAAATCGGTTGCACTCTGGGATGTGGCGAGCGGAAGCGAATTGCGCAGGTTCAACGGCCATACGGCTATGGTGCTTTCGGTCGCCTTCTCTCCGGATGGCCATACATTAGCATCGGGGAGCTGGGACAAATCGGTCAAGCTCTGGGACGTCGCGAGCGGGCGCGAACTGCACACATTCGGCGGATACGCGCTTCCGATTTCTCTCGTTGCGTTCTCGCCGGACGGGCGCGAGCTCGCCGCGGGAAGCTGGGACCAGAAGGTTAGGCTCATAGACGTTGGAAGCAGCCGGGAGCTGCAGACATTCGGCGGGCTGGCGAGCGGAGCGACCTCCGTGTCGTTTTCATCGGACGGACGCACGTTGGCGATTCCGAGCGGTGCCGGACTCAAACTATGGGACGCCGCGAATGGAAAGGCGGTGCGCGATTTCAGCGATCGTTCGGGAGAAATTACGTCCGTCGCATTCTCTCCGGATGGGCAGACGCTCGCCTCGAGCAATACGGAAGGCACCGTTACGATCTGGGATGCAACTTCGGGAAAAGAGCGCGCGGCGCTCTTCGCTTTCAACGATGCAAGCTTTCTCGTCTTATCTCCCGAGGGCTATTACAGCCCCTCGTCGCCGGCCGCCGAGGAGGACCTCAACGTCCGCTTGGGCGATCGCGTCCTGCCGATCAGCGCCTATCACGAGAAATTCTGCCGGCCCGATCTGGTCAAGCAAAGCCTCGATGGGACCTCGCTGAGCAAATTGGGATATGCGAGCATCGACAATACCAGGCCCGAGCCGAAATCGAATTGATCCTCGAGGGGCCGCAAACGCGGCGCTTCGGCCGATCGAAGAAGGCGGGTACCGATCCTTCAGTCCTACGAGAAACAAGCGGCCGTCCGAGAGAAGGACGGCCGCGAGATTAGCGAGGCGGGACAGGCGCGAATTAGGGCCCTGGGAATCCGACAAAAGCGATCGGATCCCAGAAATCGCAGTGGCGAAGATTGGAATATTGCGCGTCCGTTTGAGTCGTGAACACGGGTTCTTTTTCGATCAGCCAGACCGGCTGAATGCTCTGATCCGCATAGCGCGGCCAGGGGCTGTTTCCCTGTCCGTTCGGATTGCCGGTCCAGGCGAAATTCGACCAGGCCGCAACGAGCTTATCGGAGAGCTGCGTCTGCGCCCTGTTCAGCGCATGCGGAATGCCGTTCGGGCCGCCGTGCCAGAGCGGGAATAGATATTGGATGTCCGCGGTGTGATAGGCGAGCGGAACGAATCCCGGCATTTTGGGGAAGTAGAACGGCGCCGTCTGGTCGTCGAACTCATAGGCGTAGACGGGAATTTGGGGCGCCAGAATTCGATCGAGAATTCGCTGGCCGCAGATCGCCGAGTCGGTCCCAACCCGATCCCAAGCCAATTCAGCACTCCCGCCGTAGGCGCTTATCGGATAGAGCGCCAGGATCGCGGCGGCCGTTCCGGCAGGATAAGGCGGGGTCGTGTAGCGCGAATTGACGTAGCTCGTATATTGGGCGGCGTTTGGCGGCGTACGATCCGCGTTGACGGTGCTCGAATCATATTCCGTGATGGCCATAAAGAAGGTTTGTTCGTCCTCCACGTCTCCATTGATCAAAGGCACGTGGTTGAACTCGCCATTGGTAAAGGCGGTCATTGGCTGATACGGCACGATTTGACCGTCGACGATGCCCTGACCCCCGATGTAATTGCCGGTTGCCGCAATGGTCTCGATCTGCTGTGCGGTGAGGTTGCGCAGGCATTTGGCCGTCGCGGCATCGGTGCCGGAGCCGCAGCCGGCGGCCACGGCAAAAGCAATGCCGCGTGCTTCAGCCGTTGCCAAATTGGTGGAGAACCCGCCGGGGAGGAGCGGTGCCGGGCAATAGCTCTGGCAGATCACCTTATTGAGCAGGCCCTTTGCCAAAGGCGACACCATGCTGAGCGCCGCATCGAGAGCGCCCGAAGACTGACCCCCGACCGTGACGTTGTTCTTGTCGCCGCCGAAGTTGGCGATGTTTGCCTGAACCCATTTCAGCGCGAGCTGCTGGTCGAGAACCCCGTAATTGCCGAAGAGATGACCTTCGTGATCCAAGGCAGGATGCGCCATCCAGCCGAGGACGTTCAGGCGATATTCCATGGAGACGACGACCGTGTGGCCCTGTGCGGCCAATTTGCTGCCGTCGTAACCGGGGGTCTCGCCATCGACATTGCCGCCGCCGTGGATCCAGACGACCACGGGAAGCTTCGCCTTGGGATTGAGACTCGGTGTGAATACGTTCAGATAAAGGCAATCTTCATTGTTGTTCGGCGGCCCTGCAAATACGCCGAACTCATTGCTCTGAGCGCAAATCGGTCCGTAGGCGATCGTTTTCAGAACATTCGACCAAGGCGCATGCGCAACGGGCGGCCTCCAGCGAAGATTGCCGAGCGGCGGCTCAGCATAGGGGATTCCAAGAAATTCCGAGACACCATTTTGGAAGATGCCTTGCACCTTTCCTGCATCGGTTTGAACGATGGGAGGACCGGCAAAAGCCTCGGTCGGAGCGGCCAGAGCCGCGGCGCCCAGAAGAAGCGCGGCCGCGGTCGCAGGTTTGAATGCTTTTGCCGCATTCAGATGAGACGCCACCGATAGTTTCGAAGACTCAAACATAATTTCCTCCCAAACGGCCATGTTGCGCGCCCTTATTGTTTCGGGCTTTGCACAAAGGGGATCGTTCGGGCTTTGCACAAAGCTCGCCGGCGCGTCTTCCAGGAAGTTCCGATCAGGTCTCAGACGGGCGCAACAGCTTGAAAACATCCCGACCGGCCGGGCCGGCCGGGCCGGGAGGGCGCCAACGGAATTCCGGGCGAGGGAGTGAGGGCTCGCGAGCCTGTGCAATTGGCGGGGCCGGATTATGGGCTGCTTGTCTTCGTGGCGGCCGACCGGCCTGGAACCTTGGTACAGGCCGAAAAGTTCGGTTGAGTGCCAAAAAGACAAGCTCCGGAGAAGATAAATGGCCTGACCCATGGCGCGCGTGTGCTCCCAGAGGTCAGAGTGGAGGCATATGAGCTCGAACTGCGAGAAAACGGGAAGTTCGTCGGGAGCCGGGCGGACCGTCAAGCGTTCGTAGATTTGCTCGAGAAATGGCGAGAGGAGTTCAGGCGGCGGGGCGAAGACCCGCTTGGCCGAAAGCCGACCGCGGATCTATCGAGAGGAAAACTGGAAAAGCTTTTGATGAATGGGGATGTGAAGGCGGCCGGTGTCATTCTGGGAGCCATAGAGGATTTCGCCCGGGCGCTTGAGGAAGTCATCGAGCGGTTCATGAAGCAACCCGCGTGGAGCGGGGTGAAAGAAATTATCGTTGGCGGCGGGTTCAGTCGGGGGCGCATTGGCGTCATGGCGATTGGCCGGGCCAATGCGCTCCTCAAAAGTATGGGCGCCGATATCGAACTCAGTCCGATCAAAGAAGATCCCGACGAGGCCGCTCTCATAGGGGCGATTCATCTTTTTCCTTTTGCCGAGACCTGCAGCTACGGTGGGATGCTCGCAGTCGATATTGGCGGCTCCAACATCAGAGCCGGCGTAATCATACCTTCGAGGAAAAAGGCGGCCGATAAGCAAAGAGCAAGCGTTTGGCGCTCGGAACTCTGGCGTCACCGCGATGAAGACATCGATCGCGACACGGCTGTCTGGGATCTCGTCGGCATGCTCAAGGGTCTCGTCAAAGCGGCCGAGAGGCATAAGATCAGGTTAGGTCCGGTCATCGGAATAGCGTGCCCCGGACGCATCGAGGCTGACGGCGTGATCAGCAGAGGCGGGCAGAATCTCCCGGGGGGCAATTGGGATAACGGCGGCTTTAATCTTCCCGACCGGATTCGAGGGATCATTCCGGAGATCGGTGGAGAGGCCACGCGGGTTCTGATGCACAATGATGCTGTTGTCCAAGGCCTCTCGGAGGTTCCTTTCATGACCGCGTCTGATCGTTGGGCGATCCTAACGATCGGGACTGGTCTCGGGAATGCTGTCTTCTCCAATCGGAGCAAGCCGAGGTGCGAAAATATATGAGGCACGCTGAGGCTCGAGCGCCTATTGAGATCCTCCGCCGAGCTTCCCGGTACTGCCTGGGGCAGCCGATGTCACGCGGATGAGCGCCGGCCAGACGTGCCAAATCCCGAAGAGAATGACCGCGGCGGACCAGGCCAGCGCTTGCGAAATAATCGAATTGCCGGTGATCTTGGCAACCACCACATAGGTCTCGACGCTCAGCCCAGCCGCGAGGAAAGCGGTGCCTGCCACCACAAAGCGGCTCGCTGTTCTGTAGAAGTTCGGATCGTCGGATCCGTCATAGACAATGCGATGAAAGGCGGCCGGAGCAACGAGAAGAAGCGTCGCGAGAGCCACGAAGAGCAAAGACAGGCCGTGGAGGAGTTTCAAGGAAGAAGGGAGCTCCGCAAAGGCGCGCGTGAGCACGATTGAAAGCTGGAACCCGAGCAGAGCCTGTGCGCCCGGCAGCACGACGCGCGCTTCCGTAAGCACAAACTCGATCTTCTTGGCCGGCGGCGTTTTTTCGAGCCGGTCTGCAGAGGGAGATTTCGGATTGTTTCTTTTGATCATGAGAGGTCCGTACCAAAGCGCGAGCGCAACGAGACAGCCACCGATACCGCTTGCAAATGCAATCCATCGGGAGTTCGCAAAGACGGTTCCTGCGATGAAGAGATTGAGGCCGACGGCGAATGCGAAGGGGAACAAGGTGACGAACGCGACGTGACTGACGAAATGATTGAACTCGACACGCGCCTCACCCCGCTCGACAATTCGATGGCGCGCCGTCGGCGCGATGAGCAGGCCGACCACCACAACCATCAGCATGAGCACCACGACTTCGAGGCTTTTCTCGGTTTGATGGAGCACGTCGAACCCGTCCTGAAAGGGCGCTCTTATTTGGAAGCCCAAAAGGATTTGCGCGCCGAGCATCAAAGTGCGCGAGTCATTGAGTGCGGTTCTGGTCTTGTCTGAGAGCGACATCGGCTCAACCAATCTCTTTCACATCGCGCTTTTGCATATCGCTCTTTTGAACGCCGGCCGGACGAGCCTTTGCGACCGGCGGCGAGAAGGAAAGCGGACGAAGCGCGCGTTCGACGGCCGCACCCGTCAAGAGCCCTGCAAGGACATCCGTGAACCAGTGTGCCAGGAGGATTACTCTCGTGGCCGACAAGAGGATCGCGTTCGCCCAAATTGCCGGCGCAGCGCGAGGGAAGGAAAATGACAGAGCCGAGGCGATGGCGCCGAGATGGGTCGCATGCCCGGAAGGGAACGAATCGTACGGGCTTCCGGATTTCGGTATGCCACGGCTGGAACTGTGGACCATTTGATGCTCCGGGCGCTCGCGGCATAAGAGGCGCTTGAGTATGTGGGGAAGTGCAGCCGTCGTGAGCACGCACAAGAGCAGATGGTTCGCGTCGCGCCGGCGAGACCGCGTCGTATGAATTGCGGCCCAAATCCCCAGCGCGGCGGCGATAAGGATGTTTTCATCGCCGGCCAGCGTCAGCAGCTGATTTGGCTCTTCGACTACCGGCGAAGCCTGCCGCATCACCCAAGAGCTGATCGCGCGGTCCAGAGACGTTTCTTTGATCCGCAATCGCTTCATTCGGTCCTGACCTGTTGAGTCGGCGCAAATTCGCGCGACGACGCTCGCACTGCTCGAACCGATGAACTTTGAGGTTCAAAAAAAGTTCATGGAGCGCAGAGCGGGGCCTGAGCAGGAAAGCGCTGCCTCCTTGAGCGAATGGGCTTGTGCGGAAACAAGCAGAAACAAAAAGAGCGAGCGCCGCTTGCACGGCGCTCGCTTTTTGGCGCTCGCTTTTTGGCGCTTGTTCGGGCGAGCCTCCTTCGGGAGGAAAGGCTTAGAACGGCGCGACATTGTCCCAGAAGTCGCAGTGATGCGCCTGCGAAAACTGATGATCCGTGAATGTCGACAGGGCCGGAATGTTTTCCGAGAGGATAGCCGGCGCCGGCTCCGAAGCGGGCATGGATCTGTTCACGTAACGCGGCCAGGGGCTGTTACCCAAGCCGTTCGGATTGCCCGTCCAAGCAAGGTTCGTCCACGCGGCCACCATTTCGTCCGACAGCTTCTCCTGCTGGCTATTGAGCGGATGCGGGATGCCTATCGGGCTGCCGTGATAGAGGGGGAACATATATTGGATGTCGCCCGTGTGAGTGGCCAGCTCGAGGAGACCGGGCATCGGGGGTAGTAGATAGGTGCCGTACGGTCGTCGAATTCATAGGCGTAGACCGGCACCTGGCTGCCAAGCAAAGTGTTAATTCCGCGCTGCTTACAAGCCCAGGGGTCTGTGCCGATTGCGTCCATCGCCAGTTCCGGCGTCGAATACTTGTTGAGCGGATAGAGCGCCTGAACCTGGGCGGCTTCGGAGCCGTAGGAATTGACCATGTTTTGATAATCGGTCGCGCTGAACGCTGTGGGGCATCCGTGATCGTGATCTCTAATTGGCCTCCGACGGCGGCCAGCTTGGCTCGAGAGACCGACGATAAATGAGCCGATGACAAGTCGGACAGATGCCTCTGAGGTTGTCAGAGGCAGATAGTCGGCCATAGCGCCACTGCCCGCTAAATTCATCCAAAAACCCATCATCTCGTCGGAAAGCTTCGTCTGCCGGACATTGAGCGGATCAGTGATTCCTAAATTTCCGCCATGAAAAAATGTGAACAAGTACTGGATATCAGCTATGTGACAGCTCAGGAAGCTCAGGCGAGGTCATGGACCGGCACTCACTTGGCGAGCGCTCGATTCGCTGCGGGAGCTCCGCACGCCTGTGAATCAGTCGTAAATGCAATATCGGCTAGGCTGGGGCTTGAGACGTGCTGCGCGAAATGAAACGCAAGCACGAAGCGAGTCGCGGTTTCGCTGCCCATCCGGCCGGAAGTATGAGCGGCGATACCATCGGCCCGGGCAATGGAATCATTGCCATCTCCGAATAGCCGATAGGTTCTCTGTTCTCATGAAAGCTCTGAGGGAGGAGGCGTGCTTGCAGGTGCTCCGACTATTACGCGAAATGGAAGCGCAAATGACGTCGTGTTTCTCGTCAATCCCGCATGGCCGCGCATAGACGCCAACGCGCTTGGTTTCACCGTTGCGCTCGGCAGCTCCAGCGATTTGCAATCTTGAAAACTGCATGTGGCGCGCGTGTCGAGCCCGGCGTCGTTGCCCCAAAATCCTCAGACAGGTCTCGGCATGGCAATTGGCGAAAACCCCTTTTATCCCTGTTGAGGTACCCGCATTGCGCAATATTACAGTGATTTCAATGGAACGCCTTGGCTCAACTTGCTCTTCAAGATGGAGACTTGCCGATAATGGTCACCCTCGACGTACATGGCGTGAGACTTTGAGAGAAGGTGATTTTGATTTTCGTCCATACCGAAGAACAGCTTCGGCAGGCAGCCGTGCGCGCCGACGCCAACCCTATGATTGTGGCGGAACCAACGCCGATATAGATGATCCTACCACTGATTGTTATGAATCTATCGCCGCAGCGCGTGCGCCTGCCTCGGGGCGAGGTGTTGGTGGCCAATGCCGGGGTAATCCAAAGCGTGCAATCGTTCGCAAAGCTCGGAGATGGACGAGCGTTTTTGCTGCGTTGCGCTAGGAAAAGGCCGGAGGGATTTGGTGGAGGGTTCTTTCCTCGAGCGATGCTGCTCTTGATCCTTGACGCGCTAATTTGCGTATAGGCGTCGCCGGGTTTTCCCGCACGCGGCTTACTCCCCTAATCAGAAAACAACTCATGAGCCGTCAACAGAAGCACGGGATTCGTTGGGCGGCCAAACCTATCGGGCCGCATTGCCCAACGTACGACGTCTCGAGCCGCTTTTTTCTCCGTTACCGTGAACTCGTCCCTCGTAACTGCTATAGATTCGACGAAACGACCCGCGATCTCAGCCTACGACAATATGACGAAATGCCTTTGGCGTGCACCCGTATCGCCGTTTGAAGACTCTGTGGAAATAGCTAATGTCGTTAAAGCCCCAATTATATGCAATCGTCGCTACGGACTGAGTACCGGACTGCGGAGAATTCAACTGAAGGCGAGCGCCATCTAGTCGCTTCCGAAGCACATATTCGGTAAAGGAAGTATTCTTCATACCAAATAGTTTCTGCACATACCTTACCGAGATTCCAAATTCCAGCGCCACGTCGGTTGGCGACAGGTTTGCGTTGGACAAATTATCGCGCACGTACTCACATATTCGCGCCAGCAGTTCCGAACTGAAATATCTATCAGCCTCCTGCCCGAAACAGCCGGCTGCGAGAGGAAGCAATGCTACGGACGCATCGCAAAGCGCGCTCACTTCTCTTTTTGAAGGCGGACTAGCGTCCGTCAAGTGCTCCAAGCAGCTCGAGAAAACAGGCAGCATAGCCGACTTTGGAATGAGCAAATTCGTGAAGTGGTCTTCTAGGCAACTCTTCTCCATTTGGTCCTTAGGGACTGCAATAAGCAGGAGTGAGATGTCGTTTGCGGCGTCATGCGTAATCAACGCCCGCTCCTCGCTGTCAAATAAAACAACGTCTCCCGGTCCAGCGAATGTTTCGCGACCGGCCTGGCGCAGGCTGAACTTTCCGGATAGCACCTGCGAAATGTAAAAACAGGCCATCGATGATTTTGCTATGCCGAGGGATGTTCTCGCGACCAGCAGAGGGTTGCATTTCACCCGGATGACTGATGCCTGCTCAAGCTCCATCGTCTCGATGCGCGCTTGGAAAGGTCGGCTCCCCTTAATGAGTTCAGGCGCCCAAGGCATCAGCACACTATTCATTGAATCGCGGTAAAGGCTAAAAGCCTTGCTCGTCGGGTAGGATCGAGAGTCCCACTCCATCCACTCAGAAGACGTTTGGCGAGAGCCCTCCCTATTGGACATGACATCCTCCCCTGGACAGCCAATGCAGTGCCAACGTAGGCACGAACTGGCAACCGTCCTTTAGTAGCAGTCTAAAAATCTCCGCCGCCGCGCCAGCCTCCTACTCAAGTAGCGCGCCTACGATCCGGTCCTCCGCTTAGCCCGCTCCTCTTCAAACTCCGTTTCAAATGCGGCACAGGTGAGAGCCGGTCGTCGTATGGCATTCTCCGTTAATGGTGCCGGCGAGTCCATAATTAGTTCGCGCGTGCCCACGACTACGCGACTCGAAGCGACTATGGAAAATGTGGCGTCGAACATCACGGCGCCCGTAAAAAAACCCAATCGTTTGGGAGGATTTCATGGCACCATACCGCAAACTATCCTTGCCGCTAATGTTTTTAGCGATGCTGACGGCCGCGTCGGCTCATGCTGACGCAGGACCTCGGGTAACCACAGCGGAGGGCACCGTCGAGGGGGTCATCGCCAACGGCGCTAACCAGTTCCTCGGCATTCCCTACGCCGAGCCGCCGGTTGGCAATCTGCGATGGCGCCCAGCGGTGCTACACGCGCCCTGGAAAGGGGTGCTAAAGGCGATCGCCTACGCACCCATCTGCGCCCAGGGATCACTTGGGCCTTTCTCCGGCCCGCCTAACAGCAATGAGGACTGTCTCTATCTGAACGTCTTCACGCCAATAAACCCGCCGGCCCGAGAAAAACTTCCGGTGATTTTCTGGATCTACGGCGGCGGTGACAGCTGGGGCGAGACTCCTGGTTATGATGGGAGCAAACTCGCGGCACAAGGCAACACGGTTGTGGTTACCGTCGGATATCGCCTCAACGTTTTCGGCTTTTTTGCACATCCGGCGATCGACAAGGAGGGTCACCTCGCCGTCAACTATGGACTCACGGATCAACTTGCCGGGCTCCGCTGGGTGCAGCGGAACATTGGTTATTTCGGCGGTGACAAGAATAACGTCACTATCTCCGGGCAGTCTGTAGGCGCGGAAGACGTCGGAATGCACATGGTATCGCCGCTTGCAAAGGGCCTGTTTCACAAGGCGATCTGCATGAGCGCCTGTCCAAGCACTGTTTTCGGGGGCACCATATCGACCATGGCGGCTGCCGAGACGAAGGGCATAACCTTCTCGGTTGCGGCCGGCTGTGGCGCTGGCACTGACGCCACTACAGCCAAATGTCTGCGCAGCCTGCCAGCAGCGCAGGTAGAAGCTCTTGCGGGTTCAGGAAGCTCCGGCATCGTTATGGATGGCACAATGTTGCCAAATCAGCCGCTCATCGCGCTCATTCAGGGACAATTTAATCACGTGCCCTTAATGAACGGAAACACGCGGGACGAAGAAAACTTTTTCCTCGGTCTCACAGAATACAACTCTAGCACTGTTAACGCCGATCGCACGCCGCCCACTGCCGCGCAATACCTAAATTTCGTCAATACATTCTACGTCCCGCCGACTTATCCGGCCGGAACGGCGGCCCGGGTTTTAGCACGCTATCCGCTCAGCGCTTACCCAAGCCCACAATTGGCGTGGAACGCGGCTGCAAAGAATGGCGATTCTTTTTTATGTGCAGGACAGCAAACCGACCGAGTTCTAGCCTCTCAGATACCGGTTTATGCCTATGAGTTTGATGACAGGACTGCCCCGTCCTACTTTCCGCAAATGCCGGGATTCGTTCCGCTCGCCTATCACACTGCAGACCTCCAGTATGTGTTTCCGCTCTGGCATGGTGGGCCAACAGGCATCGAGCACCCGCTGAACAGAGAACAGGAGATGCTTTCGGACGAACTCGTCGCTGCTTGGACGAATTTTGCCTGGACGGGAAATCCGAACGGACATGGAAGCGGCTCCTGGCCGCTCTACCAGGGTAACGCCGGATCACCAGCTTTTCTTTCAGAAGAGACGCCGGCGTTATCGACGTTGACCAATGCGCAATACTCCTCAAGGCACATGTGCAACTTCTGGGATGCCCTTTATCCTCTGCCATGAGGAAAGCACGAGTCACTGACGCTTTCGCGTCCATCAACGAGCCTCACAGGGGAAAAGCAAAGGTGACGGCCACGATTGTGGCCGTCACAAAAAGGAAGAGAGGCGACTACAATTGGGATGTTCGTTTGATGTGGCTTTTGATCCAAACCGATGATGGCGTGAGCAACCCATGAGCAAAGAATACTATCGCAGGTCTGGCGAGCGCCTTCGATGACACGTCGTTTCGCCCTTCTTTATTCAGACGGCTCGCTAACTGTGTTTAAATCCAGTTGCACGGCGAAAGAAGCCAACCAGCAGTGTGTCCTTGAAAACGCAGGCTTAACGCATTCCCCGGATCGCGCATTGGCTTGCGAAGTAGACCTCGCGGCGATCAGGATTCTTAGGGGACGACACAAATCTCGCGGTGCCCTACCTGTACTCAACCATCTTGCTGCTGGGCAGGTGCCAGAGCGCTAAAAGGGCCCCGCCCATCCAGCTCCAAACAATGGTTTCAAGGGCATCTCAGTCTCGTGAGTTTTCAAGCCACGCATTGATAGCGCGCGGCGGCGCTTACTCAGCCAACTCTGTTATCTTTATGACATTCGCGAAGCGTCTCCGTTCGCATGCTTCGGCCCATGCATCCATCAGTCTTCGGCGCTTTGCAAAGAGATCGCCCCGCCGATAGGCCGCTTCCGTCTCGTCCTTAATCCTGTGCGCGAGTGCCATTTCGCAGACTTCATGCGGAAAGCCGCTTTCTTCGGCGGCCCAATCTCGGAAGGTCGTCGACCTGAAGCCGTGCACTGTTACGCCCGGCCGTATTCCACGTAGGAGTTCAAGCATAGCCATGTTTGACAACGGCTTGCCAGCTTTGGCTCCGGGAAGACCAACTCACCACCACGCGGCTACCATCTCGTCCGAGAGTTGCTCTTGCTTGGCATTGAGTGGATGCGGGGTCCCTATCGGGCTGCCGTGATAGAGCGGGAACAGATATTGGATGTCGCCCGTGTGAGTGGCCAGCATTTGAAAAGCCGGCATCGGCACTGATGAACGGTGCGAATGCGCGTGCTCCCTAATCGAAGATGAGCGTCCGAGCGAGAAGAAGGAAATTTCTCGGGCGCCAGGTTGCCGCGCTGCATGGGCGAGCACATCGCGAAGACGCACGCGGAAACTCTGCTTGGGATCACGGGATCTCGGTTGGACTCAACGCGCCTTCCCCGGCTCGCCACGCCCGTCTTCCGCTTGCCGGGCGATGACTGCGTTAGCTTCGCGGATGGCGCGCCCTTCATCTCCTGTCCGTGCCAAGCTTTCGTTGGCGACCTTCGCCCAGAGTTCTTTTAGCTCCGACGTAGTCGCCTTGTGCGTATGCCTTTCGGCATCGTTCGATGTCCAGGGCATGTTTCGGACTCCTGAACCTAGCGGAGCAGACTGGAGCCTAGTGCGCTGCCGCGCGTCCCTCCTCGCTCCGCAATTCGAGATATCGCTCCAATGTCGGCGCCATGTGTTCGTGCAGCCAGTCGGCCATGGCTTTCTCTTCGGCGAGACAGGACCTGAGCAGCGGAATGGCCGCCGGTTGATCCGCTTTCTCCGCGAGCAGGATCATGCCCTCGTAGGCGCAAATTTCGTAATTGGCGAGGCCGTAAGTGGCCATGCTGCTTTTGATGATGTCATCACCCAGCGCGCCTGTCATCGACCCCGCCAGACCCCCCATCATGGACATGGTCGTGTCTTTGAACGAAGAGGTGTCTTCTCCCAGGCCGCGCAAGATTTGCTCCAGCCGCTGCATTTCCTTGTCCTTGTCCGAGAGGTGGGCCGTCAGGCGCTGCTTGGCTTCGGGATAATCATCCAGCCGGTCGATCACGCGGTGCATCATCGCCTTGGCATTGTTCTGAATGGCGTGGAGATTGCGCGCTTCGTTCGCGAGCAGCTCGCGCGAGATGCTATGAACGTCGGACATGGGAACTCCTCATCGGGGTGGCTCGGCAATGCAAAGCGCTGAACGCAAAGCAAGCTAAGCGGTTCCAGGTCCGGCATGGTTAGGATCGGTAACGGTCATTAGAGGTTCGATGGTGGGCGCGACAGGGATTGAACCTGTGACCCCTCCCATCTCCGGAACGAAGTCACGAGAATTCAGTACACACGGGCTAAGGCCAATGCGCTACCAAGTCCTAAAGCGCAAAATATTTCAGCTCGGCCTAACTCCGGCTAGGTCGCCGCCATACTTGCCTGTTCTTGCATATGGCTAGTCGATTTACAGAGCGAAATAAACTCCGCTACCCGGACATTGCCCGTGTCTCGGCGGCTAAGCAGCCAGGCGCAAAAGAAGATCGGCTCGTCAGCAAATAGTTTTGTCGTGACGGTCTTTGATGTGCTCACAGCATTGTCGGGCGTTGGCGTATACAGCGTCCATAAGTCAGTACCAGAGACAAATGGAATGACCAGGGACGGGGTACCTACCGTGCTGATGATAGACATCGTCGGCGTCAAACCGCGCTGACCCAGCGAATTGAGAAGATGATCGTACAATAGCGGGTTCACTTCTCGAGGGAATGTCAGGTACGGAAAATCGTGCAAATCGCGAAGCTCGAGCTTTTTCCGCTTCGCCACGGGATGGTCTATGGAAATGAGAACGCGATCTATTGATTGCTGTCCGAGGACCGTCCCGTCGATCGCTCCAGAATTATCCGGAGGCGAATGGACGATGCCGACATCTAATGTTCCAGCATGAAGGCAATCTAGCTGGGCTGCCGGGCTCATTTGTAAAACCTGGATCGCAACGGAGGGATTCGATCTTCTAAATTCGTTGAGCGCCGCAGCCACGCGGGCATTGTAATAGTCTTGCATCTGGCTCATGCCGATTCTGATGCGTTCTCTTCCCCGAGGTCCGGAGGATCTGACCTTTTCCGTAGCGCGAGCGCTCATTGCAAGAATTGATCGAGCTTCGTCCAAGAACTCGGCAGCTGCTGGACTCACTGTAACGCCGCGTGCCGTCCGCAGGAACAGCTGCACCCCCAATTCGCTTTCGAGATCCGCGATCTGTTTGGAGAGTGCCTGTTGCGCTACGCGAAGCCGCGCAGCCGCATGAGAAAAACTCCCTTCCTCGGCGACCGCAAGCATGTAGCGCAAATGTCGGAGCTCCAAGGTACATCTCCAAACTGTATCAGGAACAATTCAAATATGTTCGTCGATCTCTTGGCGAGAGGATAGCGTCTTCTTCTCTGGATGGGGAGGAAACAATGAAACGAAAAACGGCTTTAATATCAGCTTGCATTGCGCTTGCAGGAACTATCCTTCTATCGTCTTCCGCTCTTTACGGGAATGATCCTAAGCCAACAACGATCGGAAAATATGGATACTTCTTCGTCGGCGGACAGTATTACGTTCCGGCCGGCTCGACTCAGCACTATATGGCCGATCAGCTGTACGTGGAGTACTTTCTGCCGGCCAAGCCAAGTCAGAAATATCCAGTTGTGATGATTCACGGCGGGAATCAAACCGGCACGAATTACACATCCACCCCCGATGGCCGCGAGGGGTGGGCGCAATACTTTGTGAGCCAGGGTTACGCAGTTTATGTCGTAGATCAGGTAGGTCGCGGTCGCTCGGTCTATCAGACGAATGTTTACGGACCCACCGAGGAATCATCTGCTGAGGGAGTCGCGGAAACTTTCACCGCCCCACAGCTCTACAATCAATATCCCCAGGCCAAGTATCACACGCAATGGCCGGGTACAGGGTTACCCGGCGACCCGATATTCGATCAGTTCTATGCCTCTCAAGTTTTTAGCATGGCGAGTTGGGCGGAAGCTGAAGCCGTTAACAAACCCTCTCTGATAGCCTTGCTGGAGCAAATTGGACCGGCATATGTATTGGGTCACTCCCAGAGCGGGATATGGGGGGTCATGCTGGCAGATGCGCGCCCGGATCTGGTCAGAGGCGTGATCGCGGTGGAGCCCGCAGGGGGACCTGTCGTCGGGTATACGCCCGGTGGCTATCCCTACGGACTGACGTTCGGTCCACTGAACTACGCGCCAGCTCTAAAGAGCCCGTCCGATCTGCACTTTGTTCAGCAAACAGCGCCCGATGCTCCCAATTTGGCGCGTTGCTGGATACAAGCTTCGCCTGTTCACGTGCTTCCAAACCTGCGGCATACGCCAATCTTGGTTGTCGGCGCACAAGCAAGCTTCCTCACTCCCACCGATGGCTGCTGGTCGAAATATCTCACTCAAGCGGGCGTTCCGAATACATATCTTTACCTGCCAAACATCGGCATCAATGGCAATGGCCACACGATGATGCTCGAAAAAAACAACCTCCAAATCGCGGCCGCCTTTACTCAATGGCTGAGTGATATTCAACATAAGTACTGAAGCTGTGTGTCTGAGATCCCCCGCCCATAACAAAGGCGGGGGCCATCGCTCAATTAAGCACCCACGCCGGCGATCGGAGAAGCCTCCAGATCGTGATGCAGAGGATCGAAAAAGATTCCGATGCCGCGTGCTGCCGCTGGAACAGCTGCCCCCTAATTCGCTTTCGAGATCCACGTTTAGAGGGTGCCTGTTGCGCTACGCGAACGCGCGAGCCGCATCGGAAAAACTCCCATCCTCGGCGGCCGCGATCATGTCGCGCAAATGCCGGAGCTCCAAAAGGTACATCTCCAAAGTGTGTCAGGAACAATTCAAATATGTTCGTCGATCTCTTTGTGAAAAGATATCGTTTCTTCCTCCCGTCGGAGAAGACATGAAGCAAATCGCCATGTGATGCTCCGAGAACGGGAGCTATGAACGTGAAGAGTCCCGGGGGAGACGCGAACTTGCGGCTCTTCCAAGTCAAGTTAGGGGGAAAAATGTTTAGAAGATTACGCTGCCGCGCCACACACGTCGCTTCAAAAACTTTGACGGCGCTCGGCATAGGGCTCTGTGCTGCCGGCCCGCTCGCAATCCAGGCTCATGCTGCCACGAGCAACCCAATCGTCACGACTGCAGAGGGGAAGGTGGAAGGTTTCGTCGTCGCCGGTGTTGCAGAATTCCTTGGCATACCTTATGCGGCGCCGCCGGTCTCTACGAATCCATCGGCGCCCGCTTGTTCTCCCACCAATCTGCGCTGGTGCCCAACCGTCGCCCATGCGCCTTGGTCGGGCGTGCTAAAGGCGATGGCCTTTGGACCAACGTGCGCACAGAACAGCGAACTCGGCGTCTTTGCAGGGCCGCCGAACAATAACGAAGACTGTCTCTATCTCAACGTCTACAAGCCGGCGAACGCTAAGGGGAGGCTTGCCGTTATTGTTTTCATTCATGGCGGGGGAAGTATAGACGGCGAGAGCAATGATTATGATGGCAGCAAGCTTGCTGCCCAGGGCAATACCGTGGTTGTGACCATAAATTATCGCCTTGGGTTGCTCGGCTTTTTTGCTCATCCCGCAATCGACGCCGAGGGTCACCTCTTCGGCAATTACGGCCAGCTCGACCAGCAATTCGCACTCCAATGGGTCCAGAACAACATTGCGAAGTTTGGAGGCGATCCAAATGACGTCACTGTAGGAGGTCAATCCGCCGGCTCCGAGGCCACCCTCTCCAACGTTGTCTCGCCGCTTGCCAAGGGTCTCTTTCATCGCGCGATTTTGGAAAGCGTCACGCCGGAACCCACCTCATTGTCAGACGCCGAATCCAATGCGGAAGCTTTCGCGAAGTCCGTCGGCTGCGGCTCGGGAGCCGGGGCGGCTGTCGCGCGATGTTTGCGCGGGTTGACGGTTCCTCAGATCCTGACGGGGCAGGCACGTTATGGTGCGAGATATATAATGGACGGCCAGATTCTGCCGAAGGAAACTAACCGCGCTGCCATCAAGGCCGGGCACTTCAATCACGTGCCGATCATGAGCGGAACGACGCTGAATGAGGGCACCTTCACCCTCATGGCTCAGGAATATTACGAATCGCCTCGCGTACCGTTCACGGCCGCAAACTATACCGCTCAAGTCAATAGCTTCACGGGATCGGAGAACATTTTCGGTCCCTTTACGAACTATCCAGCAGGAACGCCAGAGGCCGTTGCGGCCCATTATCCCCTCACAGCTTATCCTAATCCAGCGCAGGCTATGGCCGCTATCACGACGGATGGGTGGGCTTGCCAGCAGCACTTCATTAATGGGGAGTTCGCTTCGCAAGTTCCGGTCTACGCGTATGAGTTCGACGACCAGACGGCGCCATCATATTACCCCCAAATGCCAGGACTACAGCCGCTCGCCTATCATACGGCCGACCTTCAGTATTATTTCCCGCTCTTTCACGGCGGCCCGCTCGGGATCGTGCATCCTCTCAATAGTCACCAGGAAGTATTATCGGACGAACTCGTTGCTGCGTGGACAAACTTCGCCTGGACGGGCAATCCCAATGGAGGTTCCAAGGTAAAGTCTTGGCCGCTCTATAACCCGGATAAACCGAAAGCATCGACGATCCTGGTGGAAAACGTCCCGGCTCTTTCGGCAATCTCCAGTGCGCAGTTCGTGGCAGAGCATCAATGTGCCTTCTGGGATTCGATCCTGACTTATTGAGACCGAAGTCTGGGGACGCCCCGCGGTGATCCCGATAAATCCCCGCCTGGATTGCATCCTGGCGGGGAGTTTGGAAGAGCCAGACCGGATGATTGCAATGGATCGATCGGAGTGCCCGGCGACAACCGGGCGATATGCAACAATCAACGCAGGTCCTGAAAACGAAGCGCGGCGCAGTTGCATCGAGGTACAATCAAAGGCGCTGACACGGGAAAAGCCGTGCGAAGACGAGAGAACCGGAGGCGAAACTTCTCCAGATCAGCAGTTCTGTTGGGCGGGTGGGTCAGTGTTGTTGAAGTCCTACCCTGCACAGAGCAACAGCAGGCACAGGTTCACTCGGGAGGATTTCGCGATAGGCATCGTTCTCGCCTCTGACTCGGGACGCGCAGCAAGCTGGGAGATCGAAAGCGACATCGGTCAGTCGAAAGCGAAAATTGTAACGTCGGGCGAGCTCCTCGTAATTCCGCCCGGTATTGAATTTGAAGCTTTCTGCCACGGGGGACAGGCCCTGTGGATCTTCGTCACTCCTCGAGTGGTTGGAGACCAGGTGAGCCTGCTCGCCGAGGGCGTAAGAATAGACGATTCTTGGTCCAATGACAGATTGCTATGCGCTATCATCATGGAAATCCGAAAGGAATGCGCACAGGATTTCCCACGAGGAAGCATATTCCTCGAGAATTCCGTGTCGTTGTTTGTAGCGCAATTGGTGCATGTTCTCGGGCGCGCCAGACCACGCTTTAAACCGGCATCTCTTTCACGCTGCAAGTTTGAGATGGTCATCAATCATCTCGAACGCAATCTGCATCGGAACATCGTTCTCTCCGAACTATCGGATCTCGTAGGTCTCACGCCTCGATATCTCTGCTCGGCGTTCAAGAAGACCACGGGTCGATCCCCGCATCAGTTCCAGATCGAACGACGGGTGGAACGGGCGAAGGCGCTCTTGAGCAACCCGGATCTCTCGCTGGTCGACTTGGCCCTGATGCTCGGCTTCAGTAGCCAGAGCCATCTTGGCGAGTACTTTCGGCGCATCCAGGGCGTTACTCCTGCCCGGTACAGGGCCGAAATTCTCGTCGCACAAGCATATGGTGGGCGCGACAGGGATTGAACCTGTGACCCCTCCCGTGTGAAGGGAGTGCTCTCCCGCTGAGCTACGCGCCCGACCGCGGTGTCCGCGACGTCCAACACCCTCTACGAAAGCCATCCGCCAAGTCAAGGTGCCAACGCCGCCGCCTGGCCGAGACCGGAGCAAGCCGCCACTTTCCCGGCCGGCGCGTCGCGCCGAGCCGAATCCAGAGCGACCACGCAACGTTGCGAGGCTATTGCCCCGTGACTCTGGGTCCCGGATCTTCGCCCTCGGACCTCATCCGAGGGCTCGTCCGGGAAAGTGAGCCCGCCGCTTCTCGTGCTTCCTGGCCGAGACCGGAGCAAGCCGCCACTTTCCCGGCCGGCGCGTCCCGCCGAGCCGAATCCAGAGCGACCACACAACCTTGCGACGCTATTGCCCGACCTGGGTTCCGGATCTTCGCCCTCGGACCTCATCCGAGGGCCGTTCGGGAAAGTGAGCCCGCCGCTCCTCATGCTTCTTCGAGAGGCGGGGCATTCGCGCCGCTTCCTCGGCAACATAGCGATCGGTTTCCACCCTCGGCTCAAATCCGAGAGAGGGCTTTTTCCAGATCGGCGACCGCGTCCCAAAGCTGATCGAAATGCGAGATCACCCGGTTCGGCTTGTAATTTGCCACCGGCTGATCGGTATAGCCGAAATCGACGGCAACGACCGGCACGCCGGCTTTCTGCGCCGTCTCGATATCGACTTTCGAATCCCCGACCATAATCGCGTTCTGCGGGCTGCCTCCCGCTTTCTCGATGGTCATCAGCAGCGCGCGCCCGTCGGGCTTGCTCACCGAAAACGTGTCCTTCCCGCAGATCGCGGCAAAGCGATGCGCGATGCCCAGTGCGCCGAGCAGCAGAACGGAGGCCTGTTCGATCTTGTTGGTGCAGACCGCAAAGCGCCAGCCTTCCGCTTCGAACCGATCGAGCGCATCGACGACGCCGGGAAAGAGATAAGTCGCGTCGCAGATATGGGCTTCGTAATGCGCGAGAAAATCCTCGAACAGCCGGTCGATCTTCTCGTCCGGGAGGCGGGCGCCGGCATGCGCCAGGCCGCGCTCGATCATGAGCCGTGCGCCTCCGCCGACCATGGCGCGAGCCGTCTCAAAAGGGAGAGGCCGCAGGCCCTCGCGCGTAAGGATGATATTCAGGGTCGAGACGAGATCGGGCGCCGTTTCGGCGAGCGTTCCGTCGAGATCGAAAACGAGCAGCGACATGGGCCTCGCTTAAGCGTGTGCGGCCCGTCGATCAAGCGCCCGTTCGGCCGCACCGTGCGCTCACCGCAAGGCTCGCGTATAAGGATGGAACTCGATTCGGGGAGCCCGATTCATGCGACTTTTCTGGAATTTTGCCTCGCTCGGCCTCGGCCTCGGGCTTGCCGGCCTCGCGCCTGCCGCATTCGCCGCGAATTACGAGTTCCTCGCCGCGCCGGAGAAGGATCTGAACCGCATCTACCGGCTCGACAAGGCGACCGGCGAGGTGGCGGCCTGCCAATATGGCTTGAAAGAGGGGACGATCGGGGTCACCCTTTGCTACGAGCCGGGTCAGGGCGCGGGTCCTCAGGCGGCCGGCGATTATGCCCTCGTCGCCTCGAGCCACGAGCGGGAAGGGGGTATTTTCCGCGTCGAGCTCCACACCGGCACAATGTCCATCTGCTACGTGCTGAACGACAATGTCGTCTGCACGCCACCGGCAAAATAGGGCGGCTCCCGTGCCACTCCCTGGCGGTTGACGAGGGAGAGCGCAAAGCCTAACCGCATCTCATGAAAGACGTTGAGGAAGCCAAACGCGAGGCGGCGTCCGTCGCCCTCGATCTCGTGCGCCCCGGCATGCGGCTTGGACTTGGAAGCGGCAGCACGGCGGCGCATTTCGTGGCGCTCCTCGGCGTGCGCGTGGCGCAAGGTCTCGATGTCCT
Source organism: Gemmataceae bacterium (assembly GCA_035653735.1). Classification (GTDB taxonomy): domain Bacteria; phylum Planctomycetota; class Planctomycetia; order Gemmatales; family Gemmataceae; genus JAJPHU01. The sequence goes on along the minus strand of DASRBG010000236.1, from coordinate 2,402 downwards.
TTGTGTGCCGAGTTCGGAATCGACCCGCGCGCAGGCCGCCGCACTCGCCATTCCGCTCGCAACGCTCGACGACGTCGTCGAACTCGATCTCACGATCGACGGCGCGGATGAATTCGATCCGAAACTGCGCCTCATCAAGGGCGGCGGCGGTGCGCTGTTGCGCGAGAAGATTGTCGCGGCAGCCTCGCGCCGGATGGTGGTGATCGCGGATTCTTCGAAAGCCGTGCAAACTCTGGGCAGATTTCCGCTGCCCGTCGAAGTCGAACGCTTCGGCTTCGAGACAACGCGGCGGCATATTATGCGCGAGGCGGAGGCAGCCGGCTGCAAAGGCACGATCGACCTGCGCAGAAAGGCGGATATTTTCGTGACCGACGGCGGCAATTATATCCTCGACTGCGCTTTCGGTACCATTCCGGAGCCGGAGGAACTTGCCGCAAGGCTCAATGCCATTCCCGGCGTGGTCGAGCACGGACTGTTCATCGGTCTTGCGCAGGCCGTCATTGTGGCCGGCCCCAAAGGCATCGAAGTTCACGGAAGCCTCGCTTATGTTTGACGTCGATCTCTTCGTCATTGGAGCGGGTTCGGGCGGGGTGCGCGCCGCGCGCATTGCGGCGGGCTATGGCGCGAAAGTGATGGTCGCGGAAGAATTCCGCGTCGGCGGCACTTGCGTCATTCGCGGCTGCGTACCGAAGAAGCTTTTGGTCTACGCCAGCCGCTTCGCCGACGAGTTCGCTGATGCCGAAGGTTACGGCTGGAGCATGCCGCAGGCGCGGTTCGATTGGAGCAAGCTCGTCGCGGCGAAAGAAAAAGAGATTTCGCGCCTTTCCGCCATTTACCGTTCGCATCTCGAAGCCGCGGGCGTCACGCTCGTCGAATCGCGCGCCGTCCTCGAGGATGCGCATAGCGTCAGAATTCTAAGCGAGGGCCGGATCGTCACCGCCCGCGTCATTCTGATTGCGACCGGCGCGACGCCCTTCCTTGCGCCGGATGTTCCGGGCCTCGAACACGCGATCACGTCGAACGAAATCTTCGATCTGCTGGAACTGCCGCGGCGGATCCTGATCGTCGGCGGTGGCTATATCGCAGTCGAATTTGCATCGCTCCTCGCGCGTCTCGGCAGCCAAGTCACGCTCGCCATGCGCAGCGAAAACATCCTGCGCGAATTCGACGAAGATTTGCGGATTTCGCTGCGCGATGCGCTGGCGCAGGCGGGCGTCGCCTTCAAGTTCACCAATCTGCCGACGAAGATCGAAAAATCCCCGCAAGGGCTCAACGTGGCACTGACGAACGGCGACAGCATTGCCGCCGATGAGGTGATGGTCGCAACCGGCCGGCACCCGAACACACGTGGCCTTGGTCTCGAAGATCTCGGCGTCGCCTTGGACGCGTTAGGCGCGATCAAGGTCGATCAATATTCGCGCTCGAGCGTGCCTTCGATCTACGCCGTGGGCGATGTGACCAATCGGCTCGCGCTGACGCCGGTTGCGGTGGGCGAGGGCCACGCCTTTGCCGACACGGTCTTCGGCGACAAAAAGCGCGCCATCGACCATAAGAACGTCGCCACAGCGGTCTTTTCGACGCCGGAACTCGGGACCGTCGGCCTGACCGAGGCCGCGGCGCGGGCGCAATATTCCTGCGTCGATATTTTCGCGACCCGCTTTCGGCCGCTCAAGGCCGCCCTTTCCGGCCGCAAGGAGGCCGTGCTCATGAAGATCGTCGTGGACGGCGAGACCGATCGCGTCCTCGGCGTCCACGTGCTCGGGGAGGGTGCCGCGGAAATGGCGCAGCTCCTTGGAATCGCAGTGAAATTGGGGGCAAAAAAGGCCGATTTCGACGCGACCGTCGCAGTCCATCCGACATCTGCCGAAGAGCTGGTGACCCTCCGCTCCCGCACCGCCCGCTATGAGCAGATGAAGCTCGATCCGGGGGAAGCCGCGGCTCTGCCCGATGAGGAGCGCATGCCCTAGCCAAAGCGACAAATTAGCGTCGCAAATCGGCCGCCCAGCGTGTAAAAGGCGGCACGAAACGAGTTTGAACGATGCCCCTCGAACAATGGTCGCCCGATAGTTGGCGGAAGAAGGCCGCCGAACAGGCGCCGGTCTTTCCGGACGCGCTGGCGCTTGCCGACGTCGAGCGCCAGCTTGCGAGCTTTCCGCCGCTCGTCTTTGCCGGCGAGGCGCGCAAGCTGAAGGCGCTGCTCGCGAAAGCATCGAAAGGCGAGGCCTTCCTGTTCCAGGGCGGGGATTGCGCCGAAAGCTTCGCCGAACACGGGGCGGACAATATCCGCGATTTCTTCCGCGTCTTTCTGCAGATGGCTGTCGTGATGACCTTTGCCGCGGCTCTTCCTGTGGTGAAGGTTGGCCGCATTGCCGGACAATTCGCCAAGCCCCGCTCGGATCCGA
>DASRBG010000235.1:0-17641 GCA_035653735.1 Gemmataceae bacterium | reverse complement strand
CGATTAGTCCACGGTCGGCCCCGAGTTCCGCTTCGAGGGTTCACCCGGAACTAAGCGATTCACCGGCGAGGACAAGCTATCTGATTATAGAATGAAATTGTCGGCGATGACTATGCCATCTATCGAGCGTTCCTAAACAGGTTCCGGGGAGTGTATCCGTTGCTTTTCGCTCTTCGCTTTTCTGAAAGGGACTTGTTGGCTTGGGAGATGAGCCGTATAATTTTCTGATTCGCGCAGGGAGGCGTGTATTCTTTGCAGATGGCGGCAGGCGCCGCGAGCTGGACAGCGCCGTCTGGTTCGACTCATCGGACCTACTCAGAGGAGCGATGCGAATGGCTGCCAAGCCCGAGCCGTGGAAGTTAACGATCGCCAGCGACTTGCGTTTGTTGCCTTTGGCACGGGCCTTCATCGAGGGCGTCTGCCAGGCGGCCGGCTGCGACGCCCATACCACCGATGATGTCGTCATGGCCACCGACGAGGCCGTCAACAACATCATTCGCCATGCACATCGCGACCATCCCGAAGCAACCATTCAGATTCAGTGCTATCTTCATGCCGACTGCATCGAGGTTCGCCTTCTGGACGAGGGCGCACCCTTCGACCTCGCCGCCGTGCCGCACCTGAACCCGGCCGAGCTGCGAGTCGGCGGCCGCGGCGTCTTCCTGATGCGCGCGTTAATGGACGAGTTGAGCTGTCAGCCGCGCGGCGAATTCGGCAATACGCTCCGCATGGTCAAGCACTGCCCCACTACCTCCCTGCTCCGGGGCGCTTGAGCAGGCGCTGTCCCTTCGTCGTGCTTTTCTCCTTCACTTGTCTTCTCCCCTTTTCCTGTTGTTATTGAAGTGCCTCTCATTCCAGGCTCGCCTCGTCTTTCAGTCCCGTCTGTCGCTCTCTCCCCGCCCTTCGCGGATCGATTTGTCTGAATCTTGCCTCGTTGGTAGACGATAACAAAAGGTAGAAGGGTGGAGTGAGCAACCGATCAGGTAGCAACTCCCCTTGCCGCTTGCGGTCGTCCGGATGGCCGCAAGAGGTCAGAGACCCTGGAAGATCCGGAAAACCCGTCAAGGTCGGGGCTGCCTTTTCCTATCCGGAAGGCCCCGTGGGTTGATTCGTGCAAATCTCAACCTTTATGATGACCTGTCGTCGTGGCGCGGTGACCCGCACAAATCCCACGTCGCCAGGAGTGAGGATCCGATGTACCGACACATGCCGACCTGCCCGCAAAAGCCTGGTTCCAACAATCGCCTCTACTGGCTGTTCAACCAGCCCATTGAGGTGGAAACCGAGGAGTTCCGTCACGATCTCGTGGCCCGTGTCCGCCGTCAAATCGCCGATGGCACCTACGAGACGCCTGAAAAATGGCAGGCTGCCTTGGAACGACTGGCTGAGGAACTAGGATAACGCCGGTTAGAGACTTCACCGAGCCTGAAGCATGAGCGAAGGCGCTTCTTCGCTTCCGCTTCAGGCTCGGTGAGGCCCTGGGCAATTCAACTCTCTTCGCTTATAATGAGAATCAAGAATCATTATTGATTGTATAGTCAGAGGATTGGGTCGTGGATTTGCAAGCTGTTGCCGTGTCGCAGAGTCCGGAAGCGAAGTTCCGCGAATATCTGGCCAGCCGTCCACGTCCGCAACGCTTCACCGGCCAGCAGCGCGACATGGTGCGCTTCATTTTTAGCCGGCATCATCACTTTGACGCCGAACAGCTGATCGACGATTTGAAACAAGCCGGTTTCCGCGTCAGCCGGGCGACGGTGTATCGCACCCTGAATAAGCTCGTTGATGCCGGATTGCTGCGCCGCCTGGAGTTGGGGCCGCGCATGTATTACGAGCATGACTATGGTTATCCCCAACATGAGCATATGCGCTGCGAACAATGTGGCAAAATGATCGAGTTTCAAAGTCCCGCCATCGAGACAACGATGCGCGAAGTGTGCCGGCAACATCAGTTCCATGCCAGCGGACACACCTTCGTCATCCGCGGCACCTGCGCCGAGTGCAACCGCGCTCGCATGAGCAAGCGGCGTCTCGACCTCGTTTAGCCTTCGCGCGGATTCAGCATTTTTTCCCTCCCCTGTGGCGAAATCCCCTGCGGTGTGATAGGTTAGCATCTCAGCCCATGATGTGAACGTTTAGCGACGCTTCCGTGAAGCGGCGGGGTATGCGCTTTGGTGAGGCGTCGCAAACCCTCGGACCAGCCAACTAGGGATTTCCTGAACGGGAGGACTTGCGCGATGGCGAGAAAACGAGTGAATCGACGTAGTTTCCTGAAAACGACGGCGGCGGGCGCCTCGGCGTTGGCGCTGACGGCCTCGTCGTATGCCAAGGTCCACAAGGTCAACGAGCGGATCGGCGTGGCGTTCTTGGGTGTGGGTGGCCGCTGCCAGGCCCACCTCGCTATCATCAACCGCTTGGCCAAGGAAAAGAAGGGCGTACAGCCCGTCGCCGTCTGCGACGTATGGGACGGCAACAAAGAAAAGGGAGTCGATCGCGGCTTATATCCATCGGCTGAAAAAGTCGGCCTGTCGGCCGATGATAGCAAGCACGTCACCAAGGATTATCGTCGGCTGTTGGATCTCCCCGAGGTCGATGTGGTGTGCATAGCAACGCCGGACCATTGGCATGCCAAAATGAGCATCGACGCCGCCGCCGCGGGCAAGGACGTTTACTGCGAAAAACCGATGACCAAGACCATCGCCGAGGCACACGCCGTCGCCGATGCCATGAAGAAGTACAACCGCGTCATGTCGGTCGGCGTTCAGTCGATGGCCGACCCGCGCTGGCTCATGGCCAACGAGCTGATTCGCAACGGAAGGATCGGCCACCTCGCTCAGGCGCAGACCAGCTATTACCGTAATTCCGATATGGGCCAGTGGCGCTACTACAAATTGACGCGCGACATGAACCCCAAGACGATCGATTGGGACATGTTTCTTGGCCACGCCTTCTCGATCAAGGAAATCGGCCAACCTCTGGGTCCGAAGATGCCGTTCGATCGGGCGGTGTTTGGCCAATGGCGTTGTTATTGGCCGTTCGGCGGCGGCATGTTCACCGATCTGTTCGTCCATCAGACGACGCACATGATCGCCGCGATGGGGGTGCGCTATCCCAAGCGCGTGGTCGGCGCCGGCGGCATTTACCTGGAGTATGACGAACGCGATGTACCGGACGTGGCTACGGTGGTAGCCGACTACGACGAGGGCTGCCAGCTGATGATTACCGCGACCATGATCGCCAGCTATCCCATCGAGGAAGTCATTCGCGGCCACTTGGCGACGATCAAGTTCCTCAAGGACGGCTTTGAGATCATCGGCGACAACCCCAAGGGCGGCGCCGGCATTCCGGCCCGTCTGGAGCAATCGCTCAAGGGCGAATATGTCGATGCTCATCCCCCGCAATGGACCAAGGATTGGCACCATGCCGACACCCAGGCGTTGTGGGAGAACTTCCTCAAATGCGTCCGCGACCGCGATCGGGATACCCTGAGCACGCCGGAACTGGGTGCCGCGGCCTTCACCACGGTGACAATGGGCGTGCAAAGCTATCGCCAAGGCAAAGCGCTGTTCTGGGATGGCGAACAGCGCAAGCCGGTCGAGGCGGACGCGAGCTGGGCGGCACGCTGGGAGAAGCGCAGCAAAGAGCGCGGCAAGCCCAATCAGATCGCGGGCTGGAAGGCCGGCGAGACCGGCAGTCTGCTCACTCCGCCGGATTATCAGAAACTCGGCGGCCCCTGGACCGATGGCAAGGACCCGGCCGATACGAGCGCGGGTTAACGGTGCCTGGAGCCTCAAGTTAGAGCGCGTCTCAGTTAAGTGTAGCGAGCCGCCGGGGTTATCCCGGCGGTTCGTCTCAGCTTTCTTTCCCTCGATCAATTCCTTGGTCTCGCGGTGGAAGATCGAGGTGATTGACCGGTCATGGCGGTCGGTCGGGTCATCATAAGTGGGGAAAGAGGCGCGATCATTTACATTCTGATTCAGACGCTCGGCCGGTGATCATTCACACACCGGACAAGAGAGATGGAGCAGTTTTTCACCGCGAAATGGGCCGACAGCCTCAACCATCCACGAGAACACGTCTCGCCGTTGCCGCCGACAGATTTCCACCACTGTCAGCAACCGCTCGACAAACCGGCTGTCTCCTGACGACTGCGTACTGAACGACAACCTCCGCCAAATCATCGCTTGACGCAACGTTAGCTTGGCGGCATTGTTCGGTAACCACGCAACAAGAGGCCCGCCACCTCGGCGCGGATCGGTTTCATCTGCTCGACAAAGTCTTCGCAACTCAGCATCCCATCCCGAACTTTCTGCCCCAACTCAAACAGCTCTTCGGTCGGACGCATCAAGTCACGGCCCAAGCGACGAGCTTTCTGACGGTAAGGCGCGGCATGAGGGTGTTCGGGCGAGGGCGGGAGGGAGGAGTACGTCGCGTTTTTCGGCCTATTTGGATTCGAGTACGGCAATCCGCATGTACAGGTCGGCAAGGGTAGCATGCACCTTCTCGATGTAGGCGCGGACGTGGGAAGGAATTCCCGCGAAGAAGGTTTTCGGTGGCAGCGGCCTCCTGTCCATGCCAGATAACGTACCAAGATGCCTCTTTCAGGCCATCCCGACACAGGATCGATCACGAAGAAAGCCACCACGAATCACATGAATAGCTCGCATATAAGACAAAGTATGGGGAAAATACCGTTTTCTCTTTTCTGTTCCTGCATTTCTTGTGATTCGTGGTGGTTCGCTTTCTCTCGTTTGTCTCGTGGGTGGCTTGGCCGTTCCTTTTGTTAGAACCCCGTTAGCGCTTGCGGCTTGTTCTTCAGCACGTGGACTTTATCCCCAGTCAGTAGCAAGTCCCAGTTCTGCCCCAGCTCTGACATGAGCCGATCGCTGGTTTCCTGCGGCGACGGAGCCGCTGCCATCGTCGTGGCGGCGGGCGTGGGCGGCATTATGGCAGGACTGGCGGCAGCGGTATTGGTCAAGGAGAACTTGGCTGGGCTGGCGATACCGGTGGCGGCGGCACTAACGGAAAAGGTGCCGGTGGTGCCGTTGGCGGTGGCCGTGACGCTGGCCTTGCCATCCGAGCCGATGGTTGCAGGGCTACTATTAGTAGAGTTCGCACTGTAAGTCCAAGTCAGGATGTCCTGGATGGCGGCACCGGCGCCGCCGGTGCCGCCGGTGAAGCCCACGTAAGCGGTGCCGCTGCCCACGGTGCTGGGAATATCGATTGCGTAGGACTGAGTCGCTGTAGCCTGAGTTGACGTGTCGGTCTCCTTGACCGTCAGCGTTGAGCCGTCATAGGTCATGCCGACGTCGAAGACATGGCCGCTGTGCAGGTCGATGCCGGTCTTGCTCAGGTCGATGGCCGGTATCGTAGGCACAGCCCCATCGGTATACAGGCCCGTCGAATCTGGGCCTTCGCCCATGTTATTGTACAGGTCGAACTTGACGGCGACGCTCTTGGCGATGCCGGCCCCCCCGAAAGTGGGGTCAGGCCCATAGCCGAGTCCGCCGCCCGTCGATCCCACGGCCGCGTTGCCGACTCCCTGGATACAGAAGGTGAAGCCGTCGGCGGAGGCGGGACCAGCCGTCAATTGGAAGCTGAATTGCGTGTTGAAGTGGGCAACGTTGACCGGTTTGGTGGAGAAGGCGCTGTCGGCCTCGTAGGAGCTGCCGTCGGTCAGTTCCAGGGCGTTGCCGTTGATCTTCGTCGAACCGTTAAGAGTCAAGAGGTTGCCGGCATTGGCGAAGCCGTTGGAGAAGTCCATAGTGCTGCCTTTGAGGACCGCCGAGGCTCCAGAGGTAGGAGCGGTGAAGGCGAGGGTACCGCCGGCCACCGGCTCACCGGCATTCTTGGCGGTAACAGTGACCTCCAGCGGATCGGCGAAGGAGGTGTTAATTTCGGTGCTCTGGTTGTTGCCGGTGCTGACGGCAATGGTGAATCCTTGGCTCTCGAAGGCGCCGATGTCGGTGGGTCCGACCCGTGGCTTGCCGCGTTGGTCGGTGCTGCCGCCGTAGGCGCTGCTGCCGGCATCGATGGCCGGGCTGCCGGGCAACAGCGCCATTGTCTGCGTCGTCCCGCCGTAATTGCCCAAGGGAGCCAGCAGCGGGTTGATGCCCACGATGTTGCCATCGTTCCCATTCGTGAGGCCGGTACCGTCGTTCTGAATCAGCGAGAAGGAAGCCGAGGAGGAGCCGCCGAGGCTTGATCCCAAGAGGTCATAGCCGGTATTCCCGGCCACGATGCTGTTTTGCAGTGTGACGTTGCCTCGGTCGAAGTAGATGCCGCCGCGGTAGTCGGCCGTATTCCCCGTGATCGTGGTGTTGGTCACCGTCAGCATCTGACCGAGGTACACATAGATGCCGCCGCCGCCCCAGACCACGTGGTTGTCCGCTATGGTGCAGTCCGTAACCTGCAACTCCGCTCCGGTCCCTCCGTTGTACAGACCGCCCCCGTCATGCGTGGCGATGTTGTCCTCAAATGTGCTGGACTGTACTATGGCCGTCTCCGCACTATTATTCGCGAGGCCTCCGGCGTACGCGGCATTGTTGGCCTGGAAGGTACAGTCACTTACGAGCAAGGAAGCGCCAATGTCGTTCCACAGGCCGCCTCCTCCGCCGGCTCCATTGGCTGAGTTGCCGGATAGGATGCTGTCGTTGACCGTCAGAGTGCCGGAGTTGGCAATGCCGCCGCCGGCATTGGCGGCGGAGTTGCCTGACAATGTGCTGTCGCTGACCGTCAGGCTTCCGAGGTTGTCGATGCCGCCTCCGTTGGCGGTGGTGGAACCGCCGGAGATGGTCAGGCCGGAAATGGTGACTTTGGCCCCCTTATCCACCGTGAAGACGCTGAAGGCCGCGTCTTTGGAGTCCCGTTGCACGGTCAGGACGTTCGCCCCTGGTCCTTCGATCGTGACGTTCCCTATCACGTCCGGCAGGGCGCTTTGCAGATCGATGACGTTGCCGCTCTGCTTCGTCAGGATGTTCGGATCAAAGGTGATGGGCTGTGGGTCAGACTGTGTATCGGCGTTGTTGATGGCTTGACGCAGGCTGGTCGTGCCGCTGGGATTGTTCACGTCCAGCAGAGTCGTTACCAAAGTAGGTCCTGGTATGTTGGTCAGGCTGAAGCTGGCCGGGGTGACGCCGGTAGCGGAGGTGCTGACCGTATAGGTACCGGGGAAGATGTTGGCTGCTGCCGTGACGCTGGCCCTGCCATCCGAGCCGATAGTGGCGGGACTGCCTGTGAGGACCGCCGAGGCGCTGGAGGAGGGGGCCGTGAAGGTGATGACACCGCCGGCTACCGGCTCGACGGAATTGTTGGCAGTGATGGAGACGACCAGAGGATTGGTGAAGGCGGTATCAGTGTCCGTGCTCTGGTTGTTGCCGCTGCTGGCAGCGAGGGTGAAGCCCTGGCTCTCGAAGGCGCCGATGTCTGGGACATTGACACGACTCTTGCCGCGTTGGTCGGTGCTGCCGCCATAGGTGCTGCTGCCGGCATCGATGGCGGGGCTGCCGGGCAACAATGCCAGCGTCTGTGTCGGCCCGTCGTAGCTGCCCAGCTTAGACAACAGCGGGTCGAGTGGCTTGACGATCGAGCCGAGCAGATTGTGGTTGGCGGTGCTGAGTCCGCCGGAGCCGTCGCCGATTAGATTGTAGTCACTGCCGCTGTCGAGGTTGTACGCGACATCAAACGGCTTATCCACAGACGAATTCGTGAGCACGTTGCCGGCGACGAGCGTGTTGTGTAAAAGCACCGTGCCAGCAAATGCGTCGATGCCGGCAACGGAGACGGAGGCGACGTTGTCGGAGATCGTGACGTTGGTCAGCGTCGCGGTGCCACCGGTGTTGTGCAGGCCGCCGACGTACTGGGCGCTATTGCCGGCAAGCGTACTGTTATTGACCGTCAAGTTGCCGATGTTGTAGATAGCGCCGCCGCTGGTGGCGGAGTTGCCGGACAGGGTGCTGCCGCTGACCGTCACCGTGCCATTGCTCCACAGGCCGCCAGCATACGTCGCCGTGTTGCCGCTCAGGGTGCTGCCCTTGACCGTCAGCGTGCCGGCGCCGCTATTGAGCACACCGCTGCCCCGGTAGCCGGTGTTGTCGGACACGGTGCTGCCGCTGAGGGTTAGGCTGCCGCTGTTGGAGATGGCGCCGCCGCCACAGCCCGGGGCCGAGTTGTCGGTCAGGGTGCTGTTGCTGACAGTCAGCGTACCGTCATTGCAGATGCCGCCTCCGGAGATCCCGGCGGAGTTTCCCGACAGGGTGCTGTCGCTGACGGTCAAGCTGCCGCGACTGTAGATGCCGCCGCCGTAGGCGGCCGAGCCGCCGGAGACGGTCAATCCCGAGATGGTCACGTGAGCCGTGGTGGCGGTGATGTTGAAGATGCGGCTGGCGTTGTTGCCGCTCAGGGTCAGGTTGCTGGCGCCCGGACCTGTGATCGTCATGTTGTCCGTGATGGCCAGCTGCCCCTTGGTGAGCGTGATGGTGTTGCTGCCGAGGGCGGTGGTGTCAAAGGTGATGGTGCTGCCGGCGTTGGCCGGATTGTCGGCCTGGTTGATGCAGTAGCGGAGGTCGCCAGCTGTTCCCGAGCCGGTGCCGGTGTCGCCGACAACGTTGACCAGGTAGGTGGTTGCGGACAGCAAAGTCCGGTCTTCGAGGGCTTCCAGGAGCGGCCGGAATCGCTCGCCCCGCGGCTTGCTTTTGTACTTTTGTCGGGGGCTTTGGAACGGCTGGCGGGGGCGTGAGAGGCAATGGGAGTGAGCCATGACGATACCTCCTCAGCGGCGGATACGCGGGCCAACGCGCAGGCGCGGACGCCGAGCGTCCGGTTTCTCGCCCGTGTTCCTTGTCGTCCCGGATTTCCGGGGCCAATCTGGTTGGAGGCCGTGGCCGATAGGAAGTCGGCAGGCGCGGTCTGACCGCTTTTGGCTGCATTACGTGTGCCGATCGTCCCGTACGGAAAAGAAAAGGCAAATCGCGAAGCGACAGATCTTCCAGTAAATGGCAGCGGAAACGAGAGTTATGTCGCTGGGGAAAAAATCGACGAATCGAAATATCCAAAAACACTGGATACGTCAGTAGTTGTGGAGTGTGCGGTTTGTGGCGGTCACGTGTGCGGTTTGGTCACGAAACGAGTTTTTGACTCGAGTCGTCGGCATTATACTCGCCGATAATCAGGCGTTTAGCAAGCAAGAATGAGATGTGGTCCTCGGCGCTATTCAGACGAGACAATCCCTTTTGACGGGCCAGGTCGCCCTTGTCAATATGGCCCCCAGAATAACTCCGCACCTGCCACTTGACATCCGATCCCAGCCTCACGAATTTCACTCTCGGCCAGTGAACGTCTACCTCGGCCCTTCGCTGTACGCCAGTCACCTTCGGGTCGTGGACGGTTAAGTAAATGCAAATGCGAGCCGATCGTCTCGAACGGCGACGATTGTTCTTGGTAAATAGGACAAGGGGGCATGACATCCAATGGATTCCATGTCCCTCGTGCTTGTTTTTGCGATGCTTCTGCCAAGCATCGCCAAACGCCTGCTACATCAGTTCGCGCAATGCCGGACTGTCGATGATGTGTTGCGGCCGGCCGGTCGGATCAGTGATGGTAGCTGCTTCAGGATTGATGCCGAGGTTGCGATAAAGCGTGGCAATAACTTCGCCGAACGTCACCGGGCGATTGCTGGCGTGTTCGCCGAGGCGATTCGTGGCGCCGATTACCTGCCCCGTTTTCATGCCGCCTCCCGCCATCAGAGCGCAGCTGACCTGCGGCCAATGATCGCGGCCGGCATCCTTGTTGATGCGCGGCGTCCGCCCGAACTCGCCCCAGGCGATGACCGTCACGTCATCGAGCATTCCACGAGCTTCCAAGTCGTCGATTAGGGCGCTGAAGCCTTGATCGAGCTTGCCGCCGTGATCGCGCACCAGCTTGAAGTTCTGGCCGTGGCTATCCCAGCGGCCGTAGGACAAGGTCACCACGCGCACGCCGGCCTCAACCAGACGGCGGGCCATGAGCAATTGATCGTTCACCGTTGGCGCGCCGTCGTATTGATATTGATAGGGTTTGCCGTCGCCGTAGCGCGCCCGCGCCTTGGCGCTCTCTTTGCTAATATCCAGCGCTTCGAGGAGCTTGCTGGAGGTCAGCACGCCGAGGGCGCGTTCGGTCAGTGCGTCGACGACGTTGTAGACGCCGCTGCTGTCGAGGTCGCCGCGGAGCGTGTCGAAGCTGGACAACAGGCGGCGGCGGTCCGTCAACGTGGCAACGGAGGTGCCGCGCAGCGTCAGGTTGGCCATGCCGGGACCGTCCGGTTTGAACGCGGCGTAGGATGCACCAAGGAAGCCAGGGCCGCCGGGATCGGACCACGGCGCGTGTTGCGTCCGCGCCGCCAGGCCGACGAACGGCGGCACCGATGGATCGACCGGCCCCTGCACCTTGGCGGCGACGGCCCCGATGCTCGGCCGGCCGCCCATCGCCCGCAGGCTGGAGTGCGGCCAACCGGACATGCACTGAAAAGCGTCGTGTCCGCCGGTGGCCCCCACGACGGAGCGAATAATGACGCACTTGTCCATGCGTGCGGCGATTTGTGGGAATACCTCGCCGATCTGAATGCCGGGCACCTTCGTGGCGATCGGTTTGAACTCGCCGCGAATTTCGGCGGGCGCTTCGGTTTTGATGTCCCACATGTCCTGATGCGGCGGGCCACCGCCCAGGAAGATATTGATGACGGCTTTGTGTCGATTGCCTGTCGTGCCAGCGCGGGCCTCAGCGCGAAGGATGTCGGCAAGCGTAAGCGAGGCAGCCCCGAAGGTGAAGGCACCGATTTGAAGGAACCCGCGACGGGAGACGCCGTCGCAGAATCGCTGTTTCGGACCGTAGATCGTCAGCATTGATCGATCCTTTCGAGCAAGGCGGGAAGGAACGGTAGGCGGGAGATGAGGATGCTCGTTCGGGCGCGAGAAACAGTACCTCATCCGTTGATCTAACCTAAACGGCTGAGGTCGAAGTGTCAAGCAAGAACACGCTACGATTGCGGCTGCGATTGTGCCAACAGGCCGGCAAGGAAATGTACGAGATCGCCCTGTTCGCGCGCCACTTCGGCCAGCGTCCGATAATCGCCGACCTTTTGACACAGCTCCACGATGCTTGGACAGGATAACTGTCGATTGTCGGCGGTTGCTAGATATTTCCTCGCCACCGCCAGCGCCTCCGTCGGCCGCTCCAGACGGAGTAGCAGATTCACCAGCACTTGCGCCGGATAGGTGCCCACCGTTTCCGGATCGGCTTGCTCGGCCTGCTGTCGGAAATAATCCAATCCTTCTTCGACGTTATCGCCGGCCAGAATTGCCAGGTAAATCCCGATGGCTCGGTACTGGTCCTCGAACGGCGGATCGCCAGGGCTAACGAAGCGGCCGGAGAGACGTTGGCCGTAGTCGCACAGCTCGCGGGCCATCTCCAGCTCGGGGCACGGCGTTAGGTGCATGCTCATCTGCACAACGCTGGAAAGATGCGACAAATCGATGTGGTACGAATCGTCGCCGAAAAGCCAATCGCGGCCGGCGATCAATTGTCGGATGCTTTTCTCGGCCGGCGAACTGCCCTCGTGACGCTCGATTTCCGCGGTGAGCCGTTCGCGCAGCTCGGCGTACAGGGCGCGGACCAACGCCTGAAAGCAATATTGCCGGACCTCGGGTGTATGAGGCAATTCCTGACTGCTCAGCGTAGTGATGGCGTTGCACAGGCCGAAGCGCTGCAAAATCCAATCGAACCCCTTGCGCGGATGAACGCCCTCATAGAAAGCGATCTGCACGAGGGATTGCATGTCCTCATCTTCTTTCGGCTCATAAGCGTCTAGCACGCGGCGCACGGGTTCCGGCTCATTGAGCATGCGGAAGTACAGCCAAGCCTGGGGCAACAAATCCTCTTGCAGATACAGCTCGCCGACGAGTCTGCCCGCCTGGCGGATCGCTTCTTCGTATTCATCGTGCGTGGTTTCCGGCAGGTCGGCGGCGGGTCCGGTCGGTATCGGCGAAACGCCAAGCTGTTGGCGCTTTTGAACAAGCAGCGCATAAAAGAGACTGGCGTAGTCTTTGTTCCCGCGCAACCGATCGCAGAGACAACGAGCCGCGGCTTCCGGACCTTCGGCGACAAGGGTCCGTTCGAGTTCGTCGAAGATGACGGGATCCATGATGCGTCTTCCTGGCAGGGTCGGGGCTGTTCGGGAGTGGATATGTTAGCAGGATCACGGAGAGTTGACGAGCGGGGCGGTGGAATTCGCGGCAGAGGTTGGGTTCTTGAAAGAATGCGAATAGTCTGTTACATTCAGCTTCTTAGTAGTATCTCTCTCCAAACTCTCCAGCGCGAAGCGCTCGGCTGTTTCTTCGATTCAGGAGCCCGGTATGTCGATCCCCGCCACTTGCCCCGGTTGCAACGCGAGCTACCAACTCGCCGACAGCATGCGGGGCAAGAGAGTCCGCTGCAAATCGTGTTCAGAGGCCTTCATCGTCCGTGATAAGTTCCCCACGCCCGATCGCTACGAGGTCGAAGGGCAGATTCAGGCGTCTCCGCGTCCGGCTGCCCGCATCTCCAGGGATGAAAAAGATGAAGATTTGAGACGGCCCCAGCCGCGACGGCGTCCCGTCAAGTCGCGCGGCAACGGCGCGGCCCTCCCGCTCTTGATCGGTGCCTGCGTCCTTCTCGGAGTGCTTGTCCTCGTGCTGGGCGGCATCGCTGCCTGGGTGTTTACTCGATCCCGGCCTCCCCAACCGGCGCCGATCGCCGCCAACACCAACCAACCGGCGCCCGCCCCTCAGCCGGTCCAAGCGCCACCGCCGCCGGTTGTCCCTCCTGTCCAGAATCCGATGGCGGCGGGTGGGCCGCTCGCTGTCCAGTTAACCAACGGTAACATCTCGGGGTTCGGTGCCCGGATGCAGGTGACGGTCGATTACCGCTTCACCTCGGGCAATCCCGCGGGCAGACGGCTCTACCTGTTCATCAAGGCCACCAAGGTAGCCGGAATTCTCCAGAACTATTACGTGGCGCAACTCCACACCATCGGCAATCAAACCCAGGGCACGATTAGTGCGGCGGGGATGACTTTCGGCATTGAGAATGGTCCCTTCGAAATGTGGATGGGCGAGGGGCCTATCGGCATGGGCATGCCCCTCGTGTCGGAGAGGGAGCTTACGAAAATCTCCAACGTCATAACGGTGGCAGTCAAACAACCTGGCTTGCCAGGTATGCCCGGCATGCCCGGAATTCCGGGAATGCCCGGGAGGCCGCCATTCGGCCCACGGGGCACACGGCCAGGAATTCCACGATAACACTCCATGAATCGCTCTGGGACGATCGATCTCACTCCAGCAAGCTGCGGGCCATGACCTGGGCAGCGCCCATGCTGGCGCGGAACACCGGATCGCGCTCGCGGTCGGACAGTTGGCGGCCGACGAGTTCCGCGGGTGCATGCGCCGGAACGGTCATCGTGCGAGGCGCTTCCTCCATGCCTTCCACGCGCATCGTCAAACGCTGGCCCTCCTGCTCGGACAGGTCCAGGGCAGATTCGCGGCCGTCGATACAACAGCCGATACGAATGCGCTGAAGTTCCGGCGGGCCATCGTCGTTGCGATGAATACGCACCAGCGGTTCACCAGTTGGGCCGTGGAATCTCCAGGTCATCTCGACACCCGGCTCGACTCGACCGGATCCCACCTTCCAACCCAGCTGCCCCGTTAGCCAGCTCATCAGCATCCAGGCTTGAACGACCGCGTGGCGGCCATGCTCGACGCGGATCTCGTCGGCGCTCTCAAACAGGCCGCGGTCCTCGGCGCCTTCGAGCGATTGGATGAGGATACGCCGCCAGTATTTGAGGCGTCGCCAGTTGACGTCGGAAGCGACGCGCCACCTTCCCGGCCCATCGGCGCGTTCCATCTGTTGCAGCCAGCCGGCGGTCGCGGCCACGCCGCGTGCCGGATCCTGCCACCCCATGCTGTCGTAGACAATTTGCTGGGCATGCTCGGCCAATTCGTAGAGGATTGGGCCGGCAAGGGGCGGCGGCACCGGCGCTGCCCACCACAGGTTGGTCGGCAGATCGCCAATCAACAGTGCACGCACGGCGAAGGGCAGATGATGCACGGCATCGCGGCCTGCCCTCAGCGTCACCTGCTCGGAAAAGCCGAAGCCATGCGAACCAACGCGCAGCGGGCGAACCAACACGGATGCCTCCAGCTCGGTGCATGCCGACTCGGCATCGGCAATCAACAGGATAACTCGAGCTGGGTGAACGCTCACGACCTCGGGGATCTCGGTGTTGACCCTGGCGGCGCGTTCCTCGCTGGTGCAGTAGACGACCAGATTGGCCATGCGCGTTCGTTGCACCGGACGTTCGTCCGGCCCTTGCAATTCTTTCATCTGCCGTAGCAATTCGCGCTCGACCGCACCCAACGGTACTTTGCGCTCGATCACTTCGGTCATGGCGTTCTCCGGATCGGTTTTCGGTTTTCGGTTTTCGGTTAAAGAATGGACTTTTTGTTCGAGTACCGAAAACCGAAAACCGAAAACTGAAAACCGAAAACTTGAATTACAACGTCCTCCACTGCCTACCGTCCGGCACAATGATGCGGTCGGCCTCGACCGGTCCCCACGTACCGCACTGGTACTCCGGCAAATCGCGCACGTGCATCGTGCCCCAATGTTCGAGAATCGGCATTACGAATTGCCAGGCCGCCTCGACACCGTCACGACGCATGAACAGCGTGGCGTCGCCGGCCATTACATCGAGAATCAAACGCTCGTAGGCCTCCGGCGACGTGCCGCCGAACGATGAGCTATAATTGAACTCCATTTTGACCGGATAAATACGCACCTTCGGACCGGGCAGCTTGGAAGCGATGCGCATGGCCAGACCCTCTTCCGGCTGCACCCGCAGCGAGAGGACGGTCGGCTCAAGCGGCACGTCGGGATGGGCGTTGAACAGCACTTGTGGTACGTCCTTGAACTGGATGGCCACTTCACTGGCGCGCTTGGGCAGACGCTTGCCGGTCCGCAGATAGAAGGGCACGCCCGCCCACCGCCAATTGTCGATGAACAGCTTCAAAGCCACGAATGTTTCGGTCGTTGAATGCACCGATTCGGGCGGCAGCGGCTTCTTCATTACCTCGAACGATTCGCGGACTTCCTTGCGGTAGCCGGGCACGCGCTGTCCATGAATGTCGCCCTCGATGTACTGGGCGCGGATGACGTTTTTCTCAACCTCGTCGGGTGTCATCCGCCGCAGGCAGTTGAGCACGCCGACCTTGGCGTCGCGCACCACATCCGGCAGGAGCGACCACGGCGGCTCCATCGCCACCAAGCACAACACTTGCAGCATGTGATTTTGCACCATGTCGCGCAAGGCCCCGACACCCTCGTAGTAGCCGGCTCGCGTGGCGATCATTTCGCCCGTCTTGGCGTCGTACTGCGCCAGTCCTTCCTCCTCCGCGACAGTAATCTGCACGTGATCGATGTATTTCTGGTTCCAGAGCGGTTCGAAGATGCTGTTGGCGAAGCGTAGCACCAATAGATTTTGCACCGTCTCCTTGCCGAGGTAGTGATCGATGCGGTAGGTCTGACTCTCGGCGAAGCACGCGCCGACCACGCGCATGATCTCGCGGGCGCTTTCGAGGTCGCGGCCAATAGGCTTTTCGACGATGACGCGCGAAAAGGCGCGAGGCTCGTGCGGATCGCTAATCATCCCGGCGCTCTTGAGGTGTTCGACGCAGGTGCCAATCAAGGTCGGCGGCACGGCCAGGTAATAGACCCGGCTGCCAGGGATGCCGAACTGCTGATCGACGGCTTCCATCTTGGCCTTCAGCTGGGCGTAGGCTCGGGCATCGTTGAAGCTGCCCGGCACCAAAAAAAGAGCGCGGGCGAAGTCGGCCCAGTGATTGTCATCAAGCGGTTGACGCGAGAAACGCTGGATGCCGTCCTTGGCTCGATTTCGGATGTACTCATCGGCATCGCCGCTCACCGGGCCTTCGGCGGGCAACCCGAAGCCGATCACGGCGAAATGCGTCGGCAGCACGCCGTCGATGTTCAGATTGTAAACCGCCGGCAGCAACTTCCGCCACGAGAGATCGCCCGTGGCGCCGAAGATGACCAACTGGCACGATTGCGGCAGCAGCGACTTGCTGACGTCCGGTTCAAGCGTTTGCATGCTTTTGACGTCGGTGAGCATACCTTTTGCCTCCTTAGCGATGGTCCGAGCATCCAGGTATGAAAAGGCAATCGCCGCACCAAGTCAAGAGCGGCGGCGTGCGGAGGATGAGCGATGGCTTGAGTTGGGGCAGCCACATTTGAAGCGTCTCAGCCTAGAGAAGCCCGCGGTCGAAGTTGGCACAGTGACCGCCGGCAAGAGGCCGACCGGCACGCAACAGACGCCAACGGCGGCGCACCTCGGACGCCTCGTAATTGCGGTAAATGAAGTCGGCACGTAGACAGACCGCTCCAGCTCGCCGCAGGTCGGCCAAGCGTGTCGAGAGGCAGAATGGCCCCTGGTTGAGTACAATCGTGCGGCAATGATAATCGATGGCGGTCACTTTTTCGCCGTGACTGGAAACCATCTCCATGCTCTCGAAGTTGCAGTTTGCCTTCCCCGGACAACCGCCAATCAGGTTCGCATAGGCGCACGATTCCGCGAGAAAAAGGGGCGTGTCCTGGTAGACAATCAACACCGCCCGCGTGCCGAATTCATCGAGGAGCGAGCGCACATTATCCAGCCCGTCCTCCGGGGAGAGCGTGAAACGACGCACGCCCATCCGTTCCAACGCCTGGACCGCAAGACGATTGAGGACATAAACCGACCAATCGGTTGAGAGATCGAGTGTGTCTGATTGCGGATGCGCGGGGTCCAGGCCTAAATAGCTCCATGCCGAGAGATTTGCCGCTTCCCATTTCTCCCATCCCGCGGCTCGTAGCGATTCGATCTTGTGGCGAAGGCCCCTCTCTTCCCACGAACGTGTCAGCGCCGGCAATGCCAGGCGAATTCGCTCGCGTCCGACTCGTCCGGCCAACTCATCGAGCTTCTCCCCCAAGAAAGCGGGATGGTCTCTGGCGATGTCAACAATGATTTCCTCGGTCCCGGTCAGGTCGGCTTCTTCGAGCGCATCGAGAAACGCAAGACGGTCCACCTTGATTGACCAGCGGAAACCTTCCGGCGTCTCAACACGGGGACGCTGAGGAGAGGCAACTATTGCTTGCAGACGTTCCACGCGCTCGGCGTGCTTCTGGCGCAACGCTTTCTCCAGGTCTGCCACCAACCCGCGGCGGAGCTGGTTCAGGCGGGACAAGGGAATGAAAACGCCGGGGTCGTTCCGGTAGGTAAAAGAATCGAGCGTCAGCGAGGTGTCCCCGAGTTTCTCGAATGCTCCGCGAGCGGTCGATTCGAGAGTAGCCCGATCCTTGGCCGATGGGAACGGTCCCGTTATCGCATGGCGAACTTCCAAGGCGGGCTCGTTCGGCAGGCGATTCACCAGGCGGCCGACGGCGGTCACTTCCGCGCTGTTTGCGATCACTTCGACGGCCACGGACCGTCGTATGCGGTGGAGTCCAGGTTTTGGGCGGCTATGGCGATATTTCTGCTTGACGACTTGCGAGGACGAGCAGTAAACGGGAGCGCCGGCCG
>DASRBG010000234.1:0-14974 GCA_035653735.1 Gemmataceae bacterium | reverse complement strand
GACTTCCGCTTGGGACATCCGACCTCCTTCTGGAGTCCTCCAGAAGGAGACCCCGAAGGGCACGAGCATCAGCGATCACGATCCCCGAGGCCACACGGTCCAGCCCGAACGCTTACACACACACTAAGGGAGAACCCGCTTCAATGAGGCCGAGGCGCGCGCGCCTCGGATGCCCGCCTGGAACGCGCCCAATGGGAAATTAGTCAGACGAAAGCTTCAATGAGGCCGAGGCGCGCGCGCCTCGGATGCAACCTGCTCTGCGATGCCGTCGAGCAGGCGATCCTCAGGCTTCAATGAGGCCGAGGCGCGCGCGCCTCGGATGCCCGGCGACAAGGGCGTGATTTCCACCGCGCAAAGAAGCGCTTCAATGAGGCCGAGGCGCGCGCGCCTCGGATGCTCACTCCCGACCGGCGCTCCGAGTTTCTCGACCGCATCGCTTCAATGAGGCCGAGGCGCGCGCGCCTCGGATGCAACGGTAAAATGCCCGCATATATGCTGCCTGTATGCGCTTCAATGAGGCCGAGGCGCGCGCGCCTCGGATGCCACGAAAGCACAGTGTAAGTGGGCATGTGTCCTCCTCCGCTTCAATGAGGCCGAGGCGCGCGCGCCTCGGATGCCGCCGCTAAATGCGTTTCCCGGCTGTACGCTTTCGTTGCGCTTCAATGAGGCCGAGGCGCGCGCGCCTCGGATGCTGCCCATATAGCCATTGGCCTGCGTGGTGCCGGTCGGGCTTCAATGAGGCCGAGGCGCGCGCGCCTCGGATGCGCGTCGTCGACGCCATTTTCGCGGCGATCGGCACGGAGCTTCAATGAGGCCGAGGCGCGCGCGCCTCGGATGCGGCGAGCGCGCGGTAGTCGGGCTTCGAGATCGGCCGGCTTCAATGAGGCCGAGGCGCGCGCGCCTCGGATGCTGAAAGTGCGTGGTTTCAGTCGGGCCACTGCCCGGTCGCTTCAATGAGGCCGAGGCGCGCGCGCCTCGGATGCCATCGCGTCGTCCGTCGTCGGCACGCCGCCGAATTGGCTTCAATGAGGCCGAGGCGCGCGCGCCTCGGATGCCGGAGTATATCGCCGCGGCATACCCGCGGCATGCGGCGCTTCAATGAGGCCGAGGCGCGCGCGCCTCGGATGCGAGGGTGGCGGGGATGAAACGACGACGCTCATCTTCACGCTTCAATGAGGCCGAGGCGCGCGCGCCTCGGATGCCAGCGGAGTACCGCTCGTTCTCGGGCTCGGGCATCGAGCTTCAATGAGGCCGAGGCGCGCGCGCCTCGGATGCAAAGACGAGGTTTGCCAGCGGCCAGCGCGCGAGCTGCGCTTCAATGAGGCCGAGGCGCGCGCGCCTCGGATGCGTGACGCGCACCTTGAGCGGCCTAATGGCGGGGCGGCCGCTTCAATGAGGCCGAGGCGCGCGCGCCTCGGATGCGATGGCGCGAGTGGTCGTGCGGATGGCGGAAGGCGTAGCTTCAATGAGGCCGAGGCGCGCGCGCCTCGGATGCGGCCGCCACGACCTGCTCGGCCTGGCCGAAGAGGCCGGAGCTTCAATGAGGCCGAGGCGCGCGCGCCTCGGATGCCGCCGCCCGTCAGGAAGCTCAAGGATCACCAGTAGGAGCTTCAATGAGGCCGAGGCGCGCGCGCCTCGGATGCTTGCTCGGCGCTTTTCCCGATGGCGAGCAGATCAGCGAGCTTCAATGAGGCCGAGGCGCGCGCGCCTCGGATGCGTTGTCATGCTGGCGATGCAGCGCGAGAACCCGACGGTGCTTCAATGAGGCCGAGGCGCGCGCGCCTCGGATGCTCCCACCCTACAAGCCATTGGACACCCACGCAATCTCGCTGCGTTTTCGACCGGTAACGCTCAGGGATGAACGAAGCGTGCTGGATTCCGCGCGCGATCATATTGACCATGTCAAACAGCCCACGATTTCAACAATCTAGCAGGATTCGAGCGGGTGTGGAGGTCCGCGCAGCACATCGCCGCTCGAAAGCACCCGGCAGCGGCGGAACGCCTTCCCTCAAGCCCGCCCTCCCCTTTTTCGGAATCGCGAGTGATTTTATCAGATTCCGCTAAATGACAGTAGCTCGGCGTTCCATTTTCGAGAATGTCTTGCCAATGCTCTCCATGGCCAGCTCGATTTTGTCCGCCGGTCCGACATCGATCAGAAGCACATGGTCCTCGCCGTTCTTTATCAGCTCGCGTAGCCGCGTCTCGAGCTCGGCGCGGCGCCGCCGCGTGAGCCGGCACTGGAAAACCGAAAGCTGCAGCCACTCGCCATATCCATGCATGGCCTTGAACATACGTCGCCAACGTTTCGGATTCGAAATATCGTAGGTGACGATAAACAGGCGTTCGTCCATCTGGCATACTCAACGCGGCAGAAAATGCGGGTAGCTCGACAACTCGCCCAGCAGGAAGCGCGAGAGCAGCCGCGCCTGTACCAGCAGCATGCGACGCAGGCTCACCTGGTAGCCAAAGACAGGATGCGTCGTCTCTTGCGAGAGCCGGCGCTCGAACGCTTCGACAAAGCGGCGGCGCCCCGCTTGGGTGAGTGCCGTGCCCGTGACTGCCACCACGAAATCGTTCGGCCCGACCTCGCCGGTGTTGACCGCCGACAGCACCACGGAATCGGCGATGATCGCGCGGAACGGCTCCATGAGATCGAGCGCCAGCGCCGGGCGCCCATAACGTGGCGCGTGGTAGAAGCCGCGATAGGGATCGAGCCCGACCGAGGCGAGCGCGATCGTCAGGTGTCGGCTCAGCATCGCATAGGCGAGCGACAGCATTGCATTGACCGGATCCGCCGGCGGCCGGCGATTGCGCGCCTCGAAGCGGAACGCCGCGAGTTCGCCCATTCCTTGCTTATCCTCGGACGATTTCAACAGGCTCGCGAAAGCCCGGAAATAGACGGACGCGGCGTCTCCTTCGATGCCGAGCAAATGCGTCAGCGCCGTCGCCGCGTCGGCGGACTTTCGCGCGGCGGAAAGCCGGTCGAGAACCGCCTGCCGCTCTTCCGCCGTTCCACGCCAGTTGCGGCGAAGGATGGTCCGCTGGTTGGCGATCTTCGCCGCAACCAGGTCCTTTGCAAACCTCAGGCACGCGGCCTCGTCGAAGCTCATGCGATATTGCGCCGTACGGACCTCGACATTGCGGTGACCGATGCCGTGGGCGACGCCGCGAAACCAGCCGCTGTGGCTATGGAAGGTGACTGGGATCTCGCGCTCGAGCAACGCCGCGAGCGCCGGAGTGGTGATCGACACATTGCCGAACAGCGCCACATCCGAAATGTCGATGAGGCGCACTTGCGTCTCGCCCTTCTCCTCATCAGTGATCTTGAGTGTCTCGCCCTCCTTGCCGATCCGCGCATGCTGGGATTGCACGATGAGCGGGAGAGCCTCGTCGGGCGGAACGGCGATCGTGCGCGGCGCGAGCGAGGAGCCTGAAAGGGCGCGCACTTCGTCCGGCAGACACACCGTCACGAGCGCGCAGCGTGGGTATTTTGGGCTGTCCTTGAGCGGCGGCGGGATGCGGCTTTGCGAGACGGTCAGGCGCAGCTCGCTGACGGCCGTTCGCGCCGCCGCGCGCAGCGCATCGTCCAGCGCGACACGCACGCGCTCCCTGCTCTCCGCGTAGTAGATGGCGCCTTCCTCGACGCGGTAGCCATGTTCTTCGAGCAGAAGCGCCTGGAGGCAGATCTGGATGCGTTCCGGCTCGTAAGCGCCCTGCGCCACATGCGGGCGCCTGCCGCGCTTGTAATCAACGGGCGTGACGATGCCATCCTCGGCCTCCGCGATGTCGAGCTTGGCGATGACGCCGAGCGCCGTCGACGAGAGTGTGAGCGAGCGGCTGACGATCTTGTCGGCCTCCGGCGCTTCATCGCCTTCAAGCGCCTGCGGCGCCGGAAGCGGCGCATTGGGCCTGTCGACGCGCGCGTGAACACGGTGGCCTTCGACCGTATCGCCCGTCTCCGTCCACTCGCCTTGCGTCCACATCAGGTAGGCGAGCCGCGGGCAATAGACGAACTCGTTCACCATCCGAGCGGGGATCAGCGGCATCTCGCCAGTGACGGGCGGCGCGGGAAGGTGAAATTCGAGTTGGGAGTCGGTCATGGCGCTTGCCCACCGCAGGTCTATGGTCTAACCCATTGCCTCGAACAGCCCGCCGCCGAAATGCCGATCGCGACCCAATATCAAGGGGCCGGCAACCGCGGTGCGAAAAGTGAGCTGCGCACGGCCGAACAGCTATCACTGGAAACTTCGGAGACCTCGCAATCGGTCAAAATACTTCGCCTCCCGCCTGAAGGAAGGCGTGCATCTTGAGTGCGCCTGCCATGTACCCCAGAAATCCGTCGTACTCGTGCGGCCATTCGTACAGTTCGCGCCGTTCGGGAAATGCGGTGAGCCCAAGCGCTTCAATCCTCTGCGCCCACAGCTGCACACTGCCCGCCAAGATTTCTTGGAAGGACAATCGTTTCCCCAAGTGCAACCGACGGGCAAGGTTTCTGTCGACCACTACAACACGCGTATCGGCCTGTATTACGCGTCCGCATTGAGCCACCTTTGGGTAATCTTTCTCCTTCTCGGCCTTAGTGAGCTGATCCTGGGCTGATCCGTTCTTCAACTCCTCTGCCATTGCGGCCGATACCAAGGCGGTCGGTGACATGCGACAAAAATCGCCTCTTGCAAATTGTCGCTTCAGCACTTCGCCGGGATCGCGCGCGCCGGGATGACGAGTTATGCCGTCGACGGTTTCGAGGACAAAATCGAAGACGGTAGCGGGCCCGTGGTTGCTGTACTCGCCATTGCGGTTCACGCGGCCACCCGTTTGAATGAGGTTCGCCGTGCTGAACCGTTCGCGAAAGCCAGTCCGGAATGATAAATCCACCCCCGCCTCCAAGCAACTCGTGGCCACTACGGTCAAGTTCTTATCGCCTCGCTTGAGGCGCTGGATAATTCGGTTGACGATTGGCGCGCGATCCTTCGGACACAACGCGGTCGAGACGTGCAGCACATCTTTGCCAGCTTCATGCATCTTTTTCGCGACAACGGCGGCGCTTTGAACCGTGTTAAGAATGAGAAGCCGCGGGCCGGGATTGCACTCGACCAGGCGACTCAACTCATCGGGAGAGCTGATCAGTCCTGCCGTCTCATATCGAATCCGCTCCCTTTCGGAAGAGACGACCGCTGCTCCAAGATTAGGAGGCATGATTTCCGGCACCGCGGCGGGCGTATCGATCACCTGGCGGTTCTCCCAGAACTTGGCGAGGCTTCCACTCGCGAACACGAATCGACAACTCCACTTGTCCGCCAACTCGCGGAGCCATCGCCAGTTCTGAGGCCATAGTGGAACGGGCAGCGCCGCATGGGCCTCGTCGAGAAAGACTGCCGAGCCCGGCAGTTCATGGAGCTTGCGAAGCTCGGAGGGGCCGCAGGCCGCGAGGGTTTCAAAAAACTGCACGCTCGTGGTTACAACAATGGGTGCCCGCCAAAGCACGGCGACGTCACGATCAAGCCGGCTGCTAAAATCGGCCTTGTGATGGTGCGCCACCACGACGTCCTGCGGGTTCTCGCCTGGGAGGCTTACAGCTTCCCGCAGGACACGAACCGTCTGGTCGATAATATTTGTATACGGAGCGACGATGAACAGGCGGCGGAGGTTGTTTTCCAGGGCCGACTTCAGGAGGAAGGCGGTGATCGCCGTCGTCTTACCCAAACCCACGGGGGCTTCGCAGCAAGCGAAGGCGTCCGAAATGTTAGCGTCCCGTGCCGCCCAGTAGAAAGCTGCGCGGGCCCCATCTCGGGCGCCGCCGCCTTTTCTTCCGAGGTCCTCGACATAAGCATCCAATCTACACAGCCGATCCTGCCAACGGGGCGCGACCGGCTCTCCCGGAACAATGCCGCTGTCGAACGCAGCCGTATCGGAGTAGTCGGCGTCGACCAAACAAGACAAGGCGAGCCGCATTGATAACCCGTGGGCTGGTTTTGCGGCTGGAATGGCGATCGGCCCTATTGCGGCCTCATGTTCCGCCAGGTATTGTGAAAGCCGCCGGTCTGTTCGTTGTATCTGGCGACAGTGTTCGCTCCGCTCGCGATCCTCATGGCGCAGCCCGCGCAACTTGAGGCCGAGACCGTCAGGATCGAAATGTTTGGCAAGGCACGGAAGGCCCGGCGAATGGTGCGCCCTCACAAGCCAGGCAGCCATCCGATTGCCACACGCGAGCAGGTGTGCGACCCCGGCGTCGATGTGATCCCAACGCATCTGTGCCGCTCTCCCCTGTTTGAGCGCAGCTTGGTTGTCAGGATCGAGCTTACCCAAATCGTGGAAAGCGGCCGCGAGCTCGATGTTCGTTACGAAATTCGGTGGCGGCTTGGCGTTAAAGCGGACCAGGCTCTCGGCGCGCTGCCGCGCACCCTTTCGGACACGCTGGACGTGTCCCTCGTAAAAGTCGGGCTCGGTTCCCGGCCGCGGTGCCGAATGCGCCAAGAGATCAGGACGCTTCAGAGCCATCCCTGCCCCTAGCCGGCGCAAAGGTCGGTCAACCTCACCTTTTCTTTGATGGGCGCGTCGATGTTTTTGGGGATCTCATATTCATCGAGACTCTTTGACGGCTCCTGGGGATTGGTCTTCTTCTTCGGTGTCAACGCGTCGATGATCTTGTAATCCGGGCAGGAGCCAAGTGGGCTCTTATGCTCAGCGTACCAGGCATGCAGCAAATTGACCGATGGCCGGATCGCGGACGCCGTATGCTGGTATGCGTACGGGATCAGGAACTTCAGTAAATCAATATCCGTCTCGTCGCACCCCGTGTTCCTGGCAAAGGTCGGGTTGACATAGAAGGGCATCGTGTAGACGCCGTGTTGGACAACACGCCAGCCCAACGGGGCCATTCCGCGGTCTTTGCCTTCCTCGACACCCGCCTTATTGGTCGTCGTTACTCGTTGAATTTCGATAGGAGCGACACTGATCCCGGGGCCGAATTGGACGACACCGGTGGCGATGAAGTGTTGCTTTTCGATCGCATTGCCTCCCTCCATGCTTTCTAGGAACGTATTTCCGAAGACCCTTGCATCCCAGTACTTGTTGATGAACGGATCTCGTTTCATTTTGCCGATCTCTTCGCGCCTGCGACCGCGAGACTCCAAAATCTCATAGGTGCGGTCCTTCCCATTAAGCGACAGCTTCTTTGCTGCTTCCTGCCAAACAGGCCCTTCCTTTTCCGCCACCAAGTCCCGCAGCTTGCGCTTGAACGAGACCGCTGAGATCAGGCCGCGGCCGTCGGCATCCAAAGTGCGTGGATCGCTCTCAGCGTCCGGGTCGCCGTTTGGATTTGAGCAACGAACCTCGATGACAAGCAGCCCTGTGCCCCGATTAAGCATTGATTTCCTCCCCCGTCTGACCGATTTCGTCGCTTTCGCCTTTTGTCCGCGGCGGCAGGCCAGCGACGTAGCCCAGCAGCAACTCCGCACGGAATACATCGTCAGCCGTTTGCGGCAGCTGGCCGTGCAGCGTAGCGCTGATCTCGGCGGCACGCCGATGCTGCCAGATCGCCTGCGAAATCTTCCAGCCCCGTTCTTTTTCTCCCGGCTTTTCGCTGCCGCGCAGTTTGGCAGCCTCCGCGGCGCTCGCGCGCTTCGCCCACGAAGCATAGGGCTTCCATCGCCGACCCAGCGCGGCCAAGGCCTTCGCAGGGTTTGCCTGCGCCATCGTCAGGACCGAGTTGCCGAGGAGCGCCGGCGGTACCTGCCCTTGCCGCACGTCGGCGCAGTAACCGGCGTGCACGACATCCGCGATGGACAATAGCTGCCCTAATTGAAATGCTGCCTCGTTCATCCACGAGCCTCCCCGTCTACCTAAAGCATTCAGCAAGATCGCCAAAAGCGTCAGAACGCGAAGTGCGGTGCCAGTATCGAGCCTGGATATGCGGGCCCCATGTTTCGCATGGGCTGACGCTTCAAGAAGCTGATGGTGTCTCCTCAGGACGACGTGAAGAAGCCGCTTAGCCAGTCGTCGCGTGTCCCCGTCCTGAAGAAAGAGGCCGAAAGCTTCCGTTGCCGGAACTCCGATCGCATCTGTGGTTTCCGTACCTGCCCTGACGAACTGACGCCTTGTCAGCGACGGAATGCTGAGCGGCGTCAGGCTTTGCGGTCGTCGGCGCTGTTTCTTGTGCCACAGGAATAGCCAGGGTGGCAGGTTGCGCTGTCCGTGCGCCCATTGTTGCGCACACTCATAAAGCTGTTCGACCGTCAGATGCCGATGAAGCAGTGCCTTGCGGTTGCCCTCGTCCACTTTGCGCAAGAGGCACACCTGCACCGGTGTCTTCCGGAAGTCTTCGGAAACGTTCCCTTTGATGGCATTTAGGAGTCGCTCCGTTCTTCGCTCGTAGACAGCAACCGGATCGAGCTCGTCATTTCCATCATCGGACTCACCGTCGCCCTCGTCAGCAAGAAGGCCAATTGTCGGCGCATCAGGAGCACCCTCGACAAAAGCGATCAACAGATCAACGGTTCTTCGCCTCTCGCCCGGAACCGTGCACCAGGTGACGTTCTTTCGAGGTTCGCGAACGAGTTCTTTGATTGCGCCCGCCAAATCTCCAATGGCGAGCCTACCGACGGGGAACGCATCAGGGCCAAATCGATCATAAGAGCCGGCAGCCGGAAGATCGTCGTTCTTCGAAAAAACGTAGGATAGACCAAGCGCCGGTAGGTTCGTTTGAGGAAAGTTTCCCCTGTGGAGCTCAACGTCCTTTCCAGTAATGGCACAGCGACCTACGTCGGTGTTGCCGGACGCTGATAGCGCTCGTGCTGCTGCGCCTCTGTTACGAGGATCATGGACATCGCGATCGAACTGCCCGCTCGCAACATCAAAGTAGAACTCACCACCCAATAGCTTTGTTTTTTGGCCGACCTTCTTTTCCTCACCGATCAAGGCAGCCCTTACGAGATCGAGCCAGTCGTCTATTCCAGTTTCAACCTCGTGGAGCAACGCTGCGACCAACAAATTTACGAAATTGCGACCGGACTCATTTCCATCCACGCCAAAGACAGACAAGACCCGATCTATGACCGTTGGCACTGCCGCCGCTTCAGGTTCGATCCCCGCGAGTGCAACTTTCTTTCTTTGCAGGCTATCCAACGTCAGGTCTTTGAAGGGCCAATTATCCCGCCAAGGACCACTGGTATACTTCTGAGCTGCTTCGCACAAAGCTTTCCGACGTTCGGCCGCTGTTGCTCTCGTCCAGCTCTTACCGAAGGACTCGCGTTCTGTGCTGGGCAAGTCCAAAAGCGGAAACAATGATACGAGGGGAAAACTGTTCTTCTTACCCTCGCGAAAGGTCCAGAGGTGCCCTGCCAAGCTGGCAGAGAGAAGCTCGACTCCAGCAAGGCTGCCGTCGGCGTTGAGGCGCAAGAGCAAGGGTCTCTTATTCTTGCTGACCGGCTGGACGTCGGGATGTTCGGTCTTCAGCGTGATGCCGGCAGCCGTCAGGCCCCGCCGAACCGATTCCAATTCATTCAGCAAAGGTCAGCACTCCATTCGTGATCCGCACGTTCTGTCGAAACTCCGGGCGGTACTTGCCACCCCGCGGAGCGCTCCACATGCTCAACAGCATGGACGGAATCATCAGGTTCAGATCGGCATCGACTTCAAATTCCTCCTCGCGGAACGGACCCCAGTAGGAGCATGGAAATTCCTTCCAGCCCAAGACAGGCGTGCTCAGGCAACGGCCGAGACGAAGGCGCTTGTGGAATTGATCGCTCAGGTAATGTCGGGCGTTGGTGCCGTTGGCGCTCTTGCCCTGGCACTCTCCGTGGATGCGATAACAGACGTTCGCCAGCACGGTGGCGAAACGCTGCATCCGTGCTCCTTTGCTCAGTTGATTGGATTTACGTAAGGGACCGCCGTAATTCGTGGCGTACCGTTGGTACGAGACCGCTCCCCCCGCCGCGCCGCGCCGCTTGCAGATTTCCACCTTTGTGGGAACGATCCAAGCGTCTCCGCTCCTGAAGCGCGCAATCGACTCGAAGATGCCCACGCAAGCAGAAAAAGTGGGTGCGGGGTAGCTCGTGGGAGCGCTCCCCGTGTCAGGCCGGGCGAACATGGCCAGCGGCCCTGCTATCTCGATAGAAACTGGATAAGACGCCTTGGGGAGCAAATGCCTCCTCCAAATTTCCCCGTAATTGGTCGGCTCTAAAGGATTGGCTACTTGAACCGTCCGCCTATTAGCCGTACACGATAGCCACATTTCTAGTGCAACTCAAGGTATACGGCATGTCTCGGAAAACCACCGCGAAAACGCGAGACGAGCGGCTGGAAGCGCGCATCTCGCGCGATCAGAAGGCGCTTTTCCAGCGCGCCGCCGAGCTGCAGGGACGCACGCTGACGGATTTCGTGATTGCCAGCGTGCATGAGGCGGCCGTGCGCGTGATCGAGGAAACGCAAACGATCCGGCTGAGCGCCAGAGACAGCCGGGCGTTTGCCGAGGCGCTCGTCAATCCGCGAGAGCCCAACGCCCGGCTCAAGGCGTCCGCGCAACGATACCTCAAGCTGACCGGTGCCTGAGTGGTCGCCGCGGCGCCGGCACTACATATCGAGCCCCTATCGGCCAGGCACGATCGAGAGAGCTTCGCCAGCGGCGTCGAGCAGTTGGATACGTATCTGCTGCGGCGGGCTGGACCGGAAGCAAGGCGACGTGTCGCCACGTGTTTCGTGCTGGTCGGCAACGATGAGCACGTTCCGATTGGCTATTATACGCTCGCAGTAACTGGTATGGCGCTTGCCGAACTGCCCGAGGCGCTCGCCGAGCGCCTGCCCCACTATCCAATGGTGCCCGCGACTTTGATGGGGCGCCTGGCGGTTGATGCTCGTCATCAGCGGCAAGGTCATGGAGAATTCATGCTTCTCGACGCCCTCAGCCGCGCCCTACGCAACGAGATCGCATCCTACGCGTTCGTCGTCGATGCCAAGGACGAAGAGGCAGCGCGCTTTTATCAGCGCTTCGGCTTTCGATTTTTCGCATCGGGCACCCGAAGGCTCTTCATGCCTATGACTGAGATTGCCAGATTGTTTTCGTAGCGTCCCGATCGGCGCGTCCAGCGTCAGTCACAAAAATGTGGCGAAACATTCCGAGCTCTACAAGCGCTCGGGCAACCAATCTCCGGCCTTCTTTCCGCGCCTGGACCGCAGGGCATCTTAGCCCAGCTGTGCCGCGCGCGGCGCGCAACCGCGTGAACTACAGTTTGCGTCCTCGCGCTCTGCTTCGCTTTCCGGGCCACTGGACCGTCGGTCTCGATTCCCGACTACCGAGGCTTCTCCTTCTAATCGCCGGACAATTGATTCCTAATTACCGGTACGTTGGTTCGTGTTTGCAAAGACCGAAGAGCTATTCTGTACAAGCGCCTTATCAAGCACCAGACACGGGAAACCGAGTTTGACCCATCCACGGTCCCATTGTCACACCAAACTTGGTGTCATTTAAACCGGGTGCACGCCATTCTCCCCATGCTCGCGCATCACGCACCTGAAAGAATTCGCAGGCGCGCGGTCACGGCCTTGCGGACGGATACATGGATTGATTTCGGAAACCGGGGCGGCAGTTCGTCTGCCAGACGCTCCATGACATCCCCGGCCGCGGCACGGATTTCATCAATCAGGGCTTGAACCGTCACTTTCGAAAGGCCGGCCGCCCTTCCCGTCTCGAAGAAGTGCCGGGTCTGAATTCCGTCAATTCTGTAGTGGTTCTTCGCGCCCACGGCCATCGCGAGCTTCATCTGCTTGCGCTCGATCTGGCGGGCGTCGAGGCTCGGTTGCGCCGAGAGGATGTCATAGAGAGGTGTCAGCCGGTAGGTGCCGCCCGGCCCCAGGAAAACACTGAAGTTCTTGGCATGGCCGTCGGCCGCGCCAATGAGCCAGAACAGGATCTGGGCCTTCAGCACGGTCCTTCGATCTTCCTCCGGCGTGTCGCTGCCCTTGAGGAGATCGAGGATCTGCACCAGACCCGGGCCGCCATCGCTCTGGTACTTCCTACCGGGAGGAACTGACAGCGCCTGGCAGCAATCCTCCTGTGGCACGCGCAACAAGCGCCCGTCGCGCGTCCAGCGCCGGTCGAAGCGCTCTATCACGAGCGCCGTGGTCTTACCGAACGTTTTGATGGCGGCCTCGTTGACCGGAAGCCCAAACGTCTTGAGCAGCTTGAGGCAATAGAATTCGTTCTCGACGCTGTTCGACAAATCGATGCCGTTGGGCAATTCACCGATCTGGGGCTTGAGGATGTGGGTCGTCGGTGTTGTACCGACCGGCTTGCGCCAGCGCCGACCGTCCCAGAGCAGCGCGGTCTTCTCCTGCGCGCCGGCAATAGAGATGCGGAAGTCGTCGTCACGGCTCAGGCCAAGCGGCGCCTGCCCAAGGCTGCGCAGCAGCTTTTCGATGGCCGCGTCATCGACCGGATCACCCTCGATCGCGCCAGCGCGCTCGTCGGCCTCATCGGCAAGAAACTGGAGCGCGCCCACGCAATCCCTGCCGATGGCCGCAAGCAGGCTGTAGGCATCGGCCCCGGCCGCACCGACCCTTTCCGCGACACGCCGGCGCAAGGCCTCGGAGTCGGGCAGAAGATTCTCGAAGACCGCGCTGACCGGAGCACCACGATAGGCATCTTCACGCAGTGGCAGCGAAAGAGAGACCGGAATAGCATTTTCCCAGCCCAGCCAACTGTCGTCATAGCGGAAGCTGACTGCGCCGCCGGGCTCCTTGAGAAAATGGCCGACGAGACGATTGTTGAGATAGACGCGCAGCGGTGCATGCTGGCGGCGCCGCGGC
This sequence comes from Gemmataceae bacterium, assembly GCA_035653735.1. Lineage (GTDB taxonomy): Bacteria > Planctomycetota > Planctomycetia > Gemmatales > Gemmataceae > JAJPHU01. The sequence continues at coordinate 2,173 of DASRBG010000234.1, read as the reverse complement.
ATCAGAAAATGTCCTCGATCGCCGCTGCCTGGACCTTCGACCGCCGGCCGATGCGGAACTCGAGATCGAGCGCCGCGAGCACGGTGAGAATGGTGTCGACCCTGGTCGCCGGGTTGCCGGACTCGATGAGCGAAATCGTCTCCTGGCGCAGGCCCGCCCTCTCGCCGAGCTGCGTCTGGCTCCACTTCCGGTGCTTGCGTGCCCGGCGGACCAGGTTGCCGATCTGCTTCGGATTGCGCGCCACGTTTGCCATCGGGCACTTATGGCCCAATTCCGATAATTTGTCAATATCGGGATTGGCTAATAAAGCAGACTTATGCGGCAATCACGATGAATCGCATGCGAGCAGCTTTCGGCGATCCGGCACGCTCCGGGGGTGGGCGCTAAGAACGTTCTCTTGACCAACGATCTCGACTGGCAGAGTGCCCGTTCCTAGCTACCCCGACAGACCGCGTGGGTGTCCTTGCGTGCCGCTGGTCGACGCGACGTGCCGGCAGCTGCCGTCGTCCGCGATCAAGTTCCGGCACGGTATTGCTGCATCATGCTTCCAAGCAGCATGCCGAGCGCCAAATCGTCTTCGGCGCCGAAGGTGTGGCGAACGAGATGGCCATCCCGATGGACGATGAGTGTCGAAGGCGTGCCACGCAGCCCATAGGCCGCCATCGTCCGCGGAACCGGGCCGTCGTCAGACGCCCGATCGACCCCGACCGGAAACGTGACGCGGTATTCATGCAGAAAGGCTTCCAACGCAACAGGCGTCATCGCCGCATGATGTTCGAACACGGTATGGAGGCCGAGCACTACGAGATCGGTGCCGTGTGCGAGTTGGTGCAAACGCTTGGCCTGCGGGATCGCATTGGCGACGCAACCGGGACAGAGCATCTGGAAGGCGTGGATGACGACCATCTTGCCGCGCAGCCCCGCCAAGGTTATCGGCACGTCTGTGTTGAACCATCGTTCCACAAGCAGTTCGGGGGCGAGGCTGCGGTCGCGCGGACGCTCCGTGTCCCGTCCGGCGTCCGCTTTGCAAACGGCCTGCTCGTTCAAAAGTCGCCCTCCTTGACATAGGGCCGGCACCAGAGGATGGCCTGCAGCAGCACCGCCTTGGTCCAGGCCGCATGCATCGCCTCGACCTCGGCCGCCGAATGGCCCTTCTTCTCCAGGAACGGCTTCATGGTGATCGAGATCGGGATCACGAGCGCGAGTAGATGACGCATCGGAATGTGCGGCGCCGCCTCAACGCCCTCGGTCCGGTTCTTGCCGGAACGATGATGGCGCCGGCCGACCTCGTCGGCCCAGGCAAGCCACGCCGTGTCATACTCGGCCCGGCAGGTGTCGAGAATCCACTGGCCAAAGCGCTTGCGCACCGCATCGAGATAAGCGCCGATCGGCTGGCCGGTCCTGGGGTCGCTGAAATACGCCAGAAGATGCGGCGTCGAGCCGACGAAGCCGTACCAAACATCGAGAATGGCCTCGACCTGATCCTTGACGACATCGTGGGCCTTCCGGAGCGCCGCGACATCGTCGTCGCCGAAAAGAAGCGATGCTTTGAGTGTCGCAAACTCGTCAGCCGCGATCGGAGACTTGGGCAGCGCCGGATCGCCAAGTCGGTAGCCGGGAATGGTAACCGCCGTCATGGATGCACCTCCGCTTGCGAATATGATTGCTAGTGGCTATTATCCATTTAGCTCGCTGTCGTCAATACATAATTTCGAGTAGCAACTATGCCGCCGTCTCCGGAAGCGCTTGAAGCCGCCCACCTGATTGACCGTCTCGAACGGCTTGCCCGGTCGGACGAGCAAGTCGGGGATCTCAATCCCGCCCAATGGGAAGCCTTGCGCTATCTGGCGCGCGCCAACCGCTTTTCGCGGACGCCGGCAGCGCTGGCCGACTATCTCGCGTCAACCCGGGGCACGGTTTCGCGCACGCTCGCGTCGCTTGAAGCCAAAGGCTACGTCACCCGTGCGGACAATCTGCGCGATGGCCGTTCGGTCGAATTCGTTCTCAGCGCCGGCGGAGAGCGGACGCTGCGGCGCGATCCCTTGCTCGGGTTAGCGAAAGATATCGATCATGCCGCTGGCGCCGACGTCGCTGCGCTGCGCGATGCTTTGCGGCAGACGCTGCACAACGCGATTACCCGCAACCGGGGCCGCGCCTTCGGCGTCTGCCGGAC
>DASRBG010000233.1:0-35137 GCA_035653735.1 Gemmataceae bacterium | reverse complement strand
CGCCGAAGCGATTGACACACTAAGGTCCGACGGATTGCTACATCCCACTTGAACATCGGAACCCTGCAAGTTCAGCTTCCCCGCGGTGCTCGCCGGATGGATACATTGAGCCAAGCCGAGCGGGACGAACTGACGGCGATGCTGGGCGGAGGCAAGCATGCCGCCCGCAAGCTGAAACGGGCACAGATTTTGTTAGCGGCCGATGCCGGCAGTTGCGACGCGGAGATTGTCCGGACCGTCCGGGTCAGCCTTTCCACCGTTGGCCGGATCAAGCGCCGCCTGGTGGAGGGCAATCTGGAGCGGGCGTTAAACGAGGCGCCGCGTCCGGGCGCCGAGCGCAAGCTGACCGGCAAGGAGGAGGCGCTGCTGGTGGCCACCGCGTGCGCCAAGCCTCCGGCCGGCCGCAAACGCTGGACGCTGACGCTGCTGGCCGACGCGATGGTCAAGTTCACCGATCACGACAGGCTGTCGAGCGAGACCGTGCGCCGCCGGCTGGCCGAAAACGATCTCAAGCCGTGGCGCCGGGACATGTGGTGCATTCCCCGCGTCGACGGCGAATACGTCGCCCGCATGGAGGATGTGCTCGATCTCTACGCCGAGGCGCCGGACCCCAAGCGGCCGCTGGTCTGCTTCGACGAGACCCCTGTCCAGCTCATCGGCGAGGTGCGTCAGCCGATCCCACCCCAACCGGGACAGCGCGAGCGCTACGATTACGAGTACCGCCGCAACGGCACCGTCAATCTCTTCGTTACCTTCGATCCGCATCGTGGCTGGCGCAACGTCAAGGTTACAGACCGTCGCGCCGCCATGGACTACGCGTACTGCATGCGTGAACTCGTCGACGTCCATTATCCCGATGCCGCCTGCATCCGTGTCGTGCAGGACAATCTGTCGATCCATACCGCCGGCGCGCTGTATCAAGCATTTGCGCCGGCCGAGGCCCGTCGCATCCTGCGCCGCCTCGAATTCCACTACACCCCGAAACACGCCAGTTGGCTCAATATGGTCGAGTGCGAGATCAGCGTGCTGCAGCGCCAATGTCTCGGCCGCCGCATCGATGACCCCAAGAGGCTTCGAAAAGAGATCGCAGCATGGCAACGGCAGCGAAATAGAACTCGAGACCGCATCAAATGGATGTTCACAACCGACAAAGCCCGCGCCAAACTCGGCCGGGCATATCCGGCCGCTGCCAAAGAGTCAAAATCACTGTGATGAACTACTAGTCGACCTGAGTGACCGCCTTCTTTCAACGCCGCACGATGCTTGTTACTCTCATCGCAATTCCCTGCACTGTCAGCTCTGCCTGCAAACGGTGGTCACGAGCAGCAAGCGATCTGGAATCACAATAGCCGAGGGACAGATCGGTATTGGACTGACTCGCGCCGCCCTCGGTCCAAGTATCTCGAACGCTGGGTTGAAGAACGATTTGGCCACCAGATCACTGCTGACGCCAAGAATGCACGCGAGGCGGCGGTTGCTGAGCTGCAGTAAAAGCATCGGAAGCCATCGAGCTGCGAATACCAGGACGCAAACATTGCCGATGCTCGGCAACAACAACCGGATCCGATGCGACGGCCGTGCACCCTGGATGGACGAGAAGCGTGGCAGAGTCGGCGACCTGCAGGCGGTTGCTGAAGAAAATGCCGGAGATCCCACGATAACCTCATCGGCGTGGGCGAGCATCGATGGCGACAGTGCAGTGCCAAGGTCGCTCGCCGTCTTCAGAATTGATGGCCGTCTCGAATTTGGTCGGCTGCACGATCGCAACTCCGACGGCTTGGCTCCACGATAATGCCTCTGAGCATTCAAGGCGACGGAGGCGATAAGTCCCGTACCAATCGGTTCACGAAGACGAGCCGTGTCCAAGTTCAAGCTCCGCAGCGCGCGGCCATCTTGTCGCTCACGTTGTTGCGATTTCATACGGAGTTGGCAACGGACAGTCACCCGCTCGCCAGACTAACAAAGATTATAATTGGCTCCGCGGGCCTGCCGCCTACCTCATTAGCGGGACGACTGGAATCAAGGAGAAGGAAATGAACAGGATCTTCAAGTCTGCGGCGTCTGGGGTGATCGCCTTTTCAGCGGGGACGTTACTCATGATGGCTGAGCCCGCATCGGCCGCGCCGCATCGTGCCGAGGTCAATTACTGCATGTCTTATGACCAAGGCGCCACCGACTGCAGTTTTACGACTAAGACGCAGTGCGAGGCGTCGGCTTCTGGCCGGGAAGCAGAGTGCTACCGTAATGTTTATGGCAAGGAAGGTGACACTCTCCATTAGTAAGCGGAGGATCACACATGCTGCTATCCTGACGCCGCGCCGCTAGCCCCGGCAAGCACCCCTACCTACCGCTCCGGTAGCGACATGTTCGGTCTGCCCCTCTTAGCCAACACATAGGCGATCCGCGGATTGTGTTGGTAAGGGCCAAACGGAGATATGATTTGATCGCTTCGTAGAAGCCTAGCAGACGCTTACGGAGCCGGGTGTCGTGAGCACGCGAGCCATTTGATCACACTGTTTTGCCCGTTGCACGCCGACAGCGGACGCAACGACGACTTGAGGCCTTATCCTGCCTGGTAGGCCCAGCCTAAGCACAGTTTTCCAATCGACGGCGGTAGAAGAGTGTTCGAAGTCATCCTCATAACGCCCTCGCATCACCCTCCCGATTTACCCAGCATACCGGTCCACCGAAACTCGATTGTCGATTAAAGTTGTCGCTTTCCGCCCTTTTACTCCGCCGGCGTCGGGAAGAGCGGCGCTTTTCAAATTCGCCCGATGGCCGCGCGAACGAAGGCGGCTTGCCTATTGTCCGGCAGACCGTGCGCCCGAATTTATTATGAAGCACATTTCACGGATGGTGCTTCCGATTGTATAGACACACCAAATGCAGGGGTATCGGCGGATATGACAAGCGAAGCGGACTTCAGCCAAACCCTCACCCAGCTCATAGCAGACATGAAGATGGACGGCCGCTATAGAACGTTCATCCAGCTCGAGCGAATTGCGGGCGAGTTTCCGACAGCCGTGTGGCACCGTTCAGACGGACAGAGCCGCCTCGTGACGGTTTGGTGCAGCAATGATTATCTCGGCATGGGCCAGCACCCGGATGTGCTGAGGGCCATGCACCAGACAATCGACGCTTCAGGCGCGGGAACTGGCGGCACCCGCAACATCTCCGGCACAAATCGGGAGCACGTGCAACTCGAGGCCGAGCTTGCCGATCTCCACGGCAAGGAAGCGGCCCTGATCTTCACGTCCGGTTGGATCTCGAACCTCGCTTCGCTGGGCACGCTGGGGCGCCTAATGCCGGGCTGCGCAATCTTCTCTGACGAACTCAACCACAATTCTATGATCGAGGGCATCCGCCGCTCCGGCGCAGAGCGCTTCATCTTCCGGCACAATGATGTGGCTCACCTCGACGAGCTGATGAGCTCGATCGAACCCGAACGTCCGAAGATCGTCGCCTTCGAAAGCGTCTACAGCATGGACGGCGACATCGCGCCGATCGCTGCAATCTGCGACGCTGCGGAACGACACGGCGCCATGACCTATCTCGACGAAGTGCACGCGGTCGGCCTTTACGGTCCGCGTGGCGGCGGTATTTCCGAGCGCGACGGCGTCTCTGAACGCATCACCTTGATCGAGGGGACGCTCGCCAAGGCGTACGGGGTGATGGGCGGCTATGTTGCCGGCTCTTCGCTCACGATCGACATCATTCGCAGCTTCGCCGATAGTTTCATTTTCACGACCTCGCTTTGCCCTCATCTCGCCGCCGGTGCGTTGGCGGCGGTGCGCCACCTCAAGGCTCATCCCGAGGAACGCACACGGCAACAGCGCAATGTTGAAAAGCTCAAATCAATACTGCGAGCGACCGGGATACCTGTTCTCGACTCGCCGAGCCACATCCTCCCTGTGATCATCGGTGATGCACATCAGTGCCGGCGCACAAGTGAGCTCCTGCTCTCAGAACACGGCATCTACATCCAGCCTATCAACTATCCCACTGTCCTACGAGGACAGGAGCGGCTGCGCATCACGCCGAGCCCCTTTCACACCGACGAGCACATCGAGCACCTCATCGAAAGCCTGATGGCTGTTCGTGCGCAGCTGGGCTGGCCACTGGCATCAAATGTATTGAGATTACCACCGGTCGATGCGGAGCTCGTGTGAGCGAAAGGATAATTCAGATGGATCTCACCGCGCTTCTCCTATCGCGGATACAATTTGCATTCACGATCACATTCCACATCATTTTCCCGGCATTCACGATCGGCCTTGCCGCATGGCTCACGGTCCTCGAGGCGTTGCATCTGCGAACCGGCCGTCCGGTGTACCGAACTCTCTTTGAGTTCTGGCTAAAGATTTTCGGCGTTGCCTTCGGCATGGGCGTGGTGTCGGGCGTCGTGATGGGCTTCCGGTTCGGCACGAACTGGAGTGTACTGTCGAGGATGTCGGGACCGATACAGGAACCGCTCTTGTCATTCGAGACTTTCTGGGCATTCACGCTGGAGGCTGGCTTCTTCGGCGTGCTCATCTTTGGGCGAAACCGGGTTGCGCCGTGGTTCTACCTGTTCTCGACGGCCACGGTGGCCCTTGGGACAGCGCTCTCCGCATTCTGGATCATGGTCAACAACACCTGGATGCAGGTGCCGCTCGGCTATGTCCTGCAAAATGGCCGTTTCGTCCCGGTCGATTGGACAAGAATCATCTTCAACTCAGCGGTGTGGTCGCGCTTTCCGCACATGATACTAGCTGCCTTTCTTACCGGCGCGTTCTGCGTTGCGGCGACCGGAGCATGGTACCTGCTGCGTGAAAAACACCAAGCAGAAGGGAGGATCATGCTCCGTATGGGCCTTTTCCTCGCGGCAGTGCTTGTCCCGGTCCAACTGGTATTTGGACATTTCGTCGGCGACTATGTCCACGACTATCAGCCCGCGAAGTTCGCGGCGATCGAGGGCCGTTGGCATGACGAACAACCCGCGAGCGAGGTGTTGATCGGGCTTCCTGATCCGACGACTGAAACCAACAAGTACGAAATCGCGATTCCGGTTCTGGGAAGCATCATAGCCAGCATGAGCCTGACGTCCAAGGAGGTCGGCCTGACCGATTTCCCTGCGCAGGATCGTCCGCCCGTGCTGATCCCATTCGCAACCTTCCGTATCATGGTCGGCTGCGGATTGATCATGCTCGCCCTTGCCTGGCTTGGATCCTATTTGAGCGTCAAGGACCGCCTGGAGCGAAGCCGCTTCCTGCTCTGGTCAATCTTTCTCAGCTTTCCGCTGCCGTACATCGCCATCATTACCGGCTGGTGGACCGCGGAAGTGGGCCGCCAACCCTGGACGGTTTACGGGGTCCTGCGAACAGCCGATTCCATGACGCCGTTCTTGACGGCTCCCGCGGCATTAATCTCGCTCATCCTGTTCTGCACGGTCTATGTTTTCATCTTTTCTTTCGGCACCTACTACATCTACAGGCTCCTGCGCGGCGGTCCCTCCCATCGGCCCATGTCGGTCGTCCACCAAGAGCCAATCGCCGCGCCAGGTTACATCGCTGCAGGAGAATAGCCATGGTCATGTTCTGGGTCTCGCTTCTTGCGATCAGCGTTCTACTCTACTTGCTGCTAGACGGATTTGATCTCGGCGTCGGCATGCTCTTGGGTACGACCGACAGCGAGGACAATCGAAGGGCGATGCTCAACGCGATTGGACCGGTGTGGGACGGAAATGAGACCTGGCTCGTTGTCACCGGCGTCGTCCTCTGGGGCGCGTTTCCGGTCGTTTATGCAACACTCTTATCCGCCTTCTATATCCCGGTTATCCTCATGTTGCTCGGTTTGATTCTGCGTGGTGTGTCGTTTGAATTTCGCAACCAACATCTAGGTACGCGGTGGATATGGGATTCTTGCTTCATCCTCGGATCCCTTGCCGCGAGCTTCATGCAGGGAGTCATGGTCGGCGCGATGGTGCAAGGCCTTCGATTCACTGACGGTCCGTATTCGGGTGGCGTATTCGGTTGGTTCAGCGATTTTTCGATCTTGTGCGGCGCCGGACTTTGCCTTGGCTACGCACTTCTCGGGGCCTGTTGGCTGGTCAGAAAGTGCGAATCGGAGGTCCGTGATACGGCGCGTCGGCAAATTCCGATACTTGCAGCCGCTGTATTGGCATTCCTGATTGTTGTCTTTATCCACGCTCTCAGCGACAACCTTCCGATCATGCATCGATGGATCGACAGGCCGTATCTGTTCGTCTTTCCGGCGATCGGTGTTGTCGCCGCCGTCGTGCTCGCGAGCAGCATCCTTCACCACAACGACTATTGGCCGTTCTACATGGTTTCGCTGATGTTCGTTGCGGCCTTCGGCACGCTCGCATTATCGTTCTGGCCCTATATGATTCCGTTTGAGATCACGATCGATGCGGCCGCGGCGCCCCCTTCCACTCTCTCCTTCATGTTCTGGGGCGAGGGTCTTTGGGTGTTCCCGCTGATGTTACTCTATACGGCCATCGGTTACCGCGTCTTCAGAGGCAAACTCGGATCCATGCACGGGCACTATTGATGTGGGCATGAGCTCCGCACCACAGTCTGTCACCCGTTTGAGACAGATTGCACGTCAGCATCGCTGACTTTCTGCAAATAAGCTAATGGTCCGCAGAACGTGGCCGATCTGGCGATTGCTACTCGTCGGCTGTATGCTACCGACAGAAAGAAGCGATCGCGCTGTCGAGGCCAGCTGACGCGCATTGATAGCATTGAGTGTGGCACTGGCGCCATTGGGCGCGATTTTCGTCCGGCAACGCTCCATATCTCGGTTGCGGCGTACCGGTCGCGGAACCAAGCTGGGCCGTAAGCTTGGTCTCCGCCGCTGGGAGCTTTCCGACGGCAAAGCCCCAGTGTTTGTGCCGCGTTACTTCTCGCGGTTTTTGACTTCACATGCGCAGCGGATGTGCGCGCCGCCGACGTCACATCGACAAAGGAACCGGCCGCCACGATGCCGTCGCCGGCCGAGCCGGGCCCATGTACCGACCCGGTGGATATCATCACCACCAACCATGATGCTGCGTGCTGCGTGCCTTATGGATCTGGCAGCGCTGGATCGCAGCGGCCGAACCGAAGGTGCGGAAAACCCTGTGCTCCGGGGGTCCCAATCCCACCTTTTCGGAATTAGTTCCAGTTGTTATCGCGCCGTATCTCAGGTGGCGCGCGTGTCGTCAGTAAGAGTAAAAACAGGGCGCGCGCACTTTGGTATCTCGCACCGACACGCGATTTTTCCCGCCCTTCCATAATGACCGTTCCGAAACGGTCGCACACCCGCCACTGCCAAAGCTTGCGCCTTCGGCTGATCACTACCTCAAAACTTGCCCTTCCTTCGATCAGAAGCTGCAGCTCCGGTGATTTCGATAGCTTTGAAAGCATTGGCAACGGCTCGATTTCAGGCGGCAGCAGGCAGGCGGATCTGGGATCTCAAAACCATAGCAAAGGTCGAGAACGGCGTTCGCTTGCAGCATCCCGGTGACCGCTTCTCTACACACCGATGCCCCATGGTGTCCCTTGGTCGTGAGGAGAGTGATCCGCCTGTGAGAAAACATAGGCAGAGCTCAGAGCTTAAGATCGTAGTGCGATCGCATCTCTTCCGCCAGCTCATCGGCCATTGCTTGAAGATAACTAGTCTGGATTTTGTTCTGCCCAGACACATCGACATACCAGCCGAGGCTGTCCCTTCGCACTTCCAACTGGAAGTCGCCCGCCCCTAATTTCGCGGCGAGTATTGCTTTAAGCTCGTGGGCGTTCTTTTGCGCAATCGCCATTGCCTGTCCATTCCGACTCGCGTTGTGTGACGGTATTCCAACGATGGCAGTCTTACCGAGCTCAGCACATCGGAATAGCGAAACTGCACGTGTGCCGGGCGCAATGTAAGAGTGTGAACGACTCTCGTCTGTTCGTTTTCTGACTCTTGTAAGCTTGTCACTGCCTCGCCCTCATTGGACTGATGTGCTCATGACGACAGTATGACGAAGACAATCTCCAAGGGGGTGCTCGCTCCTCATATCCGACATAAGTAAAAGACGGAGATCGATACTACCTAACGTGCGTGAAGGAGAGCACTCTTGCTGCGTTGTGCTTACGCGCGCCCTGCATCGATACTGCCACCGGCACTTACTCTTTTTCCTCACTCGCGCGCCGCTCAAGATGAGCGATCACCTAGAAACTCGGATCGTTGAGGCCTAGGATGTACCCGACCTCAACCTCCAGAAGCCCCCCGGACCTTGGCCCGGGGGCTTTCTATTTTATTGAAGCTCGAAGATGTCGGGCATGGACCTGTGATGCCAAGCTGCGCGTCGGGAGGGCCATTGGAGTTCGAGATGATCGGAGCTGGATTCAGTAGCCTCTTCTCGAAATTGACGGCGAGCGCCTCGATGTTATCGGCCCAGAGCCTCAGCAACGAGGCCTGAAATTCGATTATCGTTCAATCGCATTCAGCCGGAGGCCGGCCGACTCGGCGATGCGAGCTTCTTGATTTCTCGCAATGCGACCCGCATCCGAGATGTTCGACCATGTCAGCGTCTATCGCTTATTTTGGACGAACAAGGCCGCCTCAGCAGCTGCGCGCCGCTCTCATTGCTAGATTCCTGGCGCTCCCCATGCTCTATCCTTACTTCTCTCGGCGCGCTCCGTTAGCACAGCCGTGCAGGCGCGACGCAACCGGCAGACCGTGGACACAGGCAGCAACGAAATTGCCGCCAGCGCAAGCAGGGCGCGCATACGAAGCAATGCTCCATTCGCGGACCGGCGCCGGATCATCATCGACGACGTTGTAGATGCCCGCATGCCCGGGTCCTCCCCAAGCCCCAAAAAATAAGGCGAGAACCTAACGGTACTGACAATAAAGGCCACGCGAAAGGCCCAGAGTTGGGATGCTGCGACGGAAGGTGCGAAGGTCAGGTGGCCGCAACTTCGTGGCTAGCCATCACCTCCAGCGCACGCAAAATGGCGGAATGGTCCCACGCTTTGCCGCCAAGGGCGGTGCAGGCATTGAACAGCTGCTGGGCTGCGGCGGTGCCGGGCAGCGACAGTCCAAGTGCGCGTGCTCCATCTAGCGCCAGGTTGAGATCCTTCTGATGCAGCTCAATGCGAAACCCGGGATCGAAATTGCGCTTTAACATGCGCTCCCCGTGCACTTCCAGGATACGCGAGGATGCAAAGCCGCCCATCAGCGCCTGCCGAACGAGCGCAGGGTTGGCGCCCGCCTTGGAAGCAAACAGCAAGGCCTCGCTTACTGCCTCAATGGTCAGCGCCACGATGATTTGGTTCGCGACTTTCGTCGTTTGGCCGTCGCCATTGCCGCCAACAAGCGTGACGCTTTTGCCCATCTTGTCGAACACGGGCTTCATCGTGCTGAAGGCCCGCTCCTTGCCGCCGACCATGATGGTCAGGCTCGCAGCCTTGGCCCCCACCTCGCCGCCCGAGACCGGTGCGTCGAGATAATCGGCTCCGAGCGCTTCGATTCGCCGCGCGAACTCCTTGGTCGCAAGCGGTGAGATCGAGCTCATGTCAGCCACGATCATCCCCTTCGAAAGCCCCTCCGCAACGCCGCCTTTGGCGAACAACACCGCCTCCACATGCGGCGTGTCAGGCACCATGATGATCACCGCATCGGACTCCTGCGCGACCTGCTTTGCGGAGTCGCACGCAATGCCGCCCGCCGATACCAGATCCGGCGCGACAGGCGCCACGTCGTGCAGCAACAGACGATGGCCCGCCGCCAGGAGATGGTGCGCCATCGGACGACCCATGGTGCCGAGGCCAATGAAGCCGATGTTTTTCATGGTGGTCGGTCCCTCTTAGCTGATCAGGTGTCGAACGTATGCGCGGCATGCCAGCCGAGGCTTTCGAGCGTGGTCGTGCGCGGCTTGTATTCGCATCCGATCCAGCCGCGATACCCGATCGCATCGAGATGCCGGAACAGATAAGGATAGTTGATCTCGCCGGTCCCCGGCTCGTTCCGGCCGGGATTGTCGGCAAGCTGTACGTGGGCGATGCGATCGAGATGCTTCTGCAGCGTTCGCGCGAGATCGCCTTCCATGATCTGCATGTGGTAGATATCATATTGGATGAACAGATTGGGCGAGCGCACCTCGGAGATGAGCCGCACCGCCTGCTCTGTCCCGTTCAGGAAGAATCCGGGAATATCCATAGTGTTGATCGGCTCGATCAGGAGCTTGATCCCGTGCTGGGCCAGCGCACCGGCTGCAAAGCGCAGATTGCCGACAAGCACCTCGTTGACCAGAGTGGCGTCGGCCTCGCGCGGCGCTATCCCAACCAGGCAGTTGAGCTGACGGCAATCCAGCGCTTTGGCGTATTCGATCGCGCGAACGACGCCATCGCGAAATTCGTCGACCCGATCTGGCAGGATCGCGATGCCGCGCTCTCCGGCGGCCCAGTCGCCCGCAGGCAGATTGTGTAGCACCTGCGTCAAGCCGTAGCGTGCCAACTGCTCGGCCAGCAGCGCCTTGTCGTGGTCATAGGGAAACAGATACTCGACGGCGGCGAAGCCGGCGGTCTTGGCGGCCGCAAAGCGGTCGATAAATGGGAGCTCGTTGAAGAGCATGGTCAGGTTGGCGGCAAATTGCGGCACGTTTCACGTCCTCCGCGTTTCGAATTGCGCTTGAAGAGGTCGCATCAGGCCGGCAGCAGCGTGCCGGACTTTGGAGCGTTCGGCCCGTCGTCGAGCGGAAGATCGAGCACCTCCTCGAACTCGACGACATTGTCGATCTCTGTTCCCATCGCGATATTGGTGACCCGCTCGAGGATGAACTCCACCACCACGGGTACCCGATGCTTGGCCATCATTTCGCGCGCGGTCGCGAACGCCGCCTGTGCGTCGTTCGGGTCCGTGACCCGGATGGCTTTGCAGCCAAGCCCCTCGGCGACAGTGACATGGTCAACACCGTAGACGCCGATCTCCGGCGCGTTAATGTTCTCGAACGACAGTTGGACCTGGTAATCCATGTCGAAGCCGCGCTGCGCCTGACGGATCAGCCCGAGGTAGGAATTGTTCACGACGACGTGGATGTAAGGCAGGTTGAACTGCGCCCCAACCGCAAGTTCCTCGATCAGGAACTGAAAATCATAGTCGCCCGACAGCGCCACAATCTCGCGATCCGGATCGGCCGCACGCACTCCGAGCGCGGCTGGCAGTGTCCACCCAAGCGGCCCCGCCTGCCCCGCATTGATCCAGTTGCGCGGTCGATAGACACTCAGGAATTGCGCGCCGGCGATCTGCGACAATCCGATCACGGTCACATAGCAGGTGTCGCGGCCAAAGGCCTTGTTCATTTCCTCGTAGACGCGCTGCGGCTTGATAGGGATGTTATCGAAGTGGCTCTTGCGCAGCATCGAGCGCTTGCGATCGCGACAGGCGGCAGGCCAGGCCTGACGGTCGCGCAGCCTGCCAGACTTGCGCCACTCGGTGGCAACGCTCACAAACAGTTCCAGTGCCGCTTTTGCATCCGACGCAATGCCCAGATCGGGATTGAACACCCGGCCGATCTGGGTCGGCTCGATATCGACATGCACGAATTTGCGGCCCTTTGTGTAGGTCTCGATCGACCCGGTGTGCCTGTTGGCCCAGCGATTGCCGATGCCGAGCACGAAGTCGGATTCGAGCATCGTGGCGTTGGCGTAGCGATGGCTGGTCTGCAGGCCGACCATGCCCGCCATCAGCGGATGGTCATCAGGAATGACGCCCCACCCCATCAGCGTCGGGACCACGGGGATGTTGATCGTCTCTGCAAAAGCGACAAGAAACTCCGACGCATCCGCGTTGATCACACCGCCGCCGGCCACGATCAGCGGCCGCTCCGCGGCGTTAAGCATATCGAGCGCCTTCTCGATCTGCTTGCGCGTCGCGGTCGGCTTATAGACCGGGAGCTGTGCGTAAGTCTCGTCGTCGAACTCGATTTCGGAGAGCTGCACGTCGAGCGGGAGATCGATCAGCACCGGCCCCGGCCGTCCCGAGCGCATGATGTGAAAGGCCTGGCTGACCACGCGCGGCACCAATGCGGGCTCGCGCACTGTGACGGCCCATTTCGTCACCGGCTTTGCGATGGCCTCGATGTCGACGGCCTGGAAGTCCTCCTTGTACAGCCGCGCACGCGGCGCCTGCCCGGTGATGCAGAGGATCGGGATTGAGTCGGCGATTGCAGAATAGAGACCGGTGATCATGTCGGTGCCGGCCGGTCCCGATGTGCCGATGCATACGCCGATATTGCCTGCCTTCGCCCTGGTGTAGCCTTCCGCCATGTGCGAGGCGCCCTCGACGTGGCGCGCCAGAATGTGGCGGATCGAGCCGCGACGCTTCAGCGCAGAATAAAGCGGATTGATTGCGGCACCAGGAACGCCAAAGGCGCAAGTGATCCCTTCCCGTTCGAGAATGCGCACCGCTGCATCCACTGCCCGCATCTTCATCTGACGACCCTGCTTCGTTACGAGTTGGCCTGAGCAGGATCATCGGAGGTGCGCGCATCGATCTCAACGCAATCGATCGGATTTTCCACGCTATGGCAGCGCGCGCGGATTTCCGCGAGTCTTCAAGTGATTAGTGCGAACGTAACAATGGAAATCGCGCCAGATGACAAGCAACCAGCTTCACGCCTGTTCTACCTGCGTGCGGCTGCGCCCGCGCAGCTCGGCCGTCAGTTCGGCTGCGACCCCGCGCACCACTGCACCGATTTCCGGCAAGCGCTCTTCCGTCAGCCGATCCGCCATGCCTGATACCGAGATCGCGGCAAACGGCTCGCTGCAATCATTGAAGACGACCGCGGCTACACAGCGCAGGCCGAGCCGAGCCTCTTCATCATCCACTGCATAACCCTGGCGGCGCACGGCCTCCAATTCCTTGAACAGCTCACCAGGCCGCACGATCGATCTTTGCGTCAGCCGCGGCATGCCCTGGCGACGGATGATCGCGTTGACATCGGCATCGGAATAAGTGGCCAGCACCGCCTTGCCCAGTCCCGAAGCGATCATTGCGACGCGTCCGCCAACTTTGGTCAGCGAACGCATGATCTCGCGACTTTCGATGCGGGACACGACAATGATGGACTCATCGTCGACAACTGCAAGATTGGCCGTTTCCCTGGTCTGATCGCGCAGCTTGCGCAAATAGGGCAGCGCCTGGGCGGCAAAGTTCCGGCGGCGCGCGAAAGTTGAACCGATCACGAAGCTTTGCGCACCAATATGCCATTTGGACTCCTCGCGGTCGAACTGCACGAACCGGCGGTTCTCGAGCGTCGTCAGCAAACGATGAACGGTCGAGGGTGACAAGCCCGTGCGGATCGCAAGATCGGTGAGCCGATAGCCTTCGTCATCCTCAGCAAGCGTTTCCATGATCTGCAGTGCGCGATCGACGGATTGAACGCCGCCATCTCGCGCTTCCTGATCAAGCTGGGCGCGAATGCCGGGATCAGATGGCTTGCGCCGGACCAGCTCTCTTTTCATGACGACCTGTCCCTTTGCATTTCGCGGTTCAAATGTGGCTGCGCCAGGCTAAGCGGCGCAGCGCGCTTATTCTGGTATTTGGCATGCCAACAGGTCGTAGTGTCAAGTTTCTGAAGTGAGCGAATTGGTCAGTACTCGTGCCGTTTTTCGTTTGAATCAACCAGCAACTTTCGTTTGACATCTGGGATAATGTATACCACGATCAATAACAACGGTTGGACTACTCGGGAGGACGCTGCCATGTACGTTGGAGACATCCTGCGCAACAGAAGCCCGCGCGCGGTGGCTATCGGTTTGAGCGAGACCGTCGGTATTGCGGCCGGCCTGATGCGCGCCAGCAATGTCGGCGCACTAGTTGTCAGGGATGCCTCGTACGCAGTGGTCGGAATGTTCTGCGAGCGTGACCTCGTCTCCGCGGTCGCCGAGCGCGGCCAGCGGCCGCGACAAGACCAATTGCGAAACCTTCAAGGGCAAGGCCGCTGGCGGGTGTCCTGCAACTCGCACGACACGTTCGCTCACGTCGAGCATCTCATGAGCCGTCACCAAATCAGGTACGTCCCCGTCATCGATAATGGCCGGCTTGTCGGCGTCGTGAGCATGCGGGACGTCGCCTTTGCCGTCGATGAGGAGTCCGCCGGCACGGTGCAGGCGGCCTGACGACTTCTTCTCCGTCATCATCACGCAAATCGGTTCGAGCCGGCGCGGCTCGTGCTGTGTCTTCACTCTGCTCGCGAGGGTTTCATGAGGATCTGCATCTACGGCGCCGGCGCGATCGGTGGTTATCTCGGTGTCGAATTCATGCGCGCGGGCGCCGATGTCAGCCTGGTCGCGCGCGGCACCCATCTCGCCGCGATGCGGCAGAACGGGTTGAAGCTCCTGATCGGCGGCGAGGAGCGCGTGGTGCATCCGCGCTGCACGGACGATCCCGCCGAACTGGGCGAGCAGGATTTCGTCATCATCTGCCTCAAGGCGCATTCGATCACCGGTGTGATCGAGCGGATGCAGCCCCTGCTCGGCCAGCGGACCCGCATCGTCACTGCCGTGAACGGGATTCCCTACTGGTATTTCTACAAGCACGGCGGTCAGCACGAAGGCTCGATGCTGGAGAGCATCGATCCCGGCGGGCGGCAGTGGCGCGAGCTTGGCCCCGAACGGGCCGTCGGCTGCGTAGTCTATCCCGCGACGGAGATCGAAGCGCCCGGCGTGATCCGTCACGTCTATGGCAACAATTTTCCGCTCGGGGAGCCTTCAGGCGAAATCACGTCCGACATCAAGAACCTTTCCGAACTCTTCACGGCGGCGGGGATGAAGGCGCCGGTTCTCGAGCGCATCCGCGACGAGATCTGGCTCAAGCTGTGGGGCAATGTCTGTTTCAACCCGATCAGCGCGCTGACCCACGCGACCCTTGACGTGATCTGCACTGATCCAGGTACACGGGCGCTGTCCAAGGCCATCATGCTGGAAGCCCAGGCAATTGCGGAAAGTCTCGGCGTCAAGTTTCGCGTCGATGTCGAACGCCGCATCGAAGGCGCCCGGAAGGTCGGCGCGCACAAGACATCGATGCTGCAGGACCTCGAGCGCGGACGCCCGGTCGAAATCGATCCGCTGATCACTGTGGTCCAGGAGATGGGCCGGATGACCGGGATTGCAACGCCTGCGCTTGATGCGGTGCTCGCGCTCGTCGCACAGCGCGGCCGGCTCGCCGGTTTGTATGACGGCGCAGGCGGCTCCGGTGAAGCAAGATCACTTGCCGTGGCGTGATCACGATGGCCGAAATCACACGCTGGGTCCGCTTCCGCCACCAGGCCGAGATCGGCTTTGGACAACTCACGTCAACGGACATCGCCGTGCACTCCGGCGATATGTTCAGCGACGCGCGCCCGACCGGACAAACGCTGGCACCGCACGATGTCGAGTTGCTTGCCCCGACCCAGCCGACCAAGATCGTCGCGCTCTGGAACAATTTTCACGCTCTGGCGGCCAAGCTGAAATCGCCGGAGCCGCCTGAGCCGCTCTACCTGTTGAAAGCGCCGACCAGCGTCACCGCGCCCGGCGCCATCGTCAGGCGACCCTCGACCTACGAAGGCAAGACGACCTACGAGGGCGAACTCGGCATCGTCATCGGCAAGACCTGCACTGCTGTCGCTCCCGAGCGGGCGAACGAGTTCATCTTCGGTTATACCTGCACCAACGACATCACTGCCGCGGATATTCTCAACCGCGATCCGACCTTCCCCCAATGGGCACGGGCCAAAGGCTTCGATGGATATGGCCCGTTTGGTCCCCTGATTGCGTCAGGCCTCGATCCATCAAGTCTTGTGGTCCGCACCATTCTCAACGGCGTGGAGCGTCAGAACTATCCGATCGCGGATATGATTTTCAGCGCACAAGAGCTGGTCAGCAAGATCTCACATGAGATGACGCTCCTGCCGGGCGACCTCATTTGTTGCGGGACATCGATCGGCGTCGGCGTGATGAAGGAACCCATCAACACGGTCACTGTCGCGATCGATGGCATTGGCGAGTTGACCAACGAGTTCCGCCAGTAAGCGGTGGCAGGACAATTATCGGACGTGGGAAAGCGAAATTAAGCAGCGAGTCGAAAATCAAACCTTTGCTTTGGGAGGACTCATGAGCTCCAGCACGCACTCGGTGTCGTCGGCCGGCGGCTTCCGCTGGCTTCAACTTGCTATAGGCATCGTCTGCATGGCGATGATCGCCAACCTGCAATACGGCTGGACGCTGTTCGTTGATCCAATCGATGCAAAATTTCATTGGGGCCGCGCAGCCATCCAGCTCGCTTTCACGATTTTCGTGATGACCGAGACTTGGCTTGTGCCTATTGAAGCCTGGTTCGTGGACAAATACGGACCGCGGATCGTCATCATGGTCGGCGGGGTGATGATCGGACTGGCGTGGGTGCTGAACTCCTACGCCTCGTCCCTCGTCACGCTCTATGCAGCGGCGATCATCGCCGGAATCGGCGCCGGCGCCGTTTACGGTACTTGTGTCGGCAATGCGCTGAAATGGTTTCCGGACAGGCGCGGTCTAGCCGCCGGCGCGACCGCTGCCGGATTTGGAGCAGGTGCAGCCCTCACCGTCGTGCCGATTGCGAACATGATTGCCTCGAGCGGCTACCAGAGCACGTTCTTTACGTTCGGAATCGGGCAAGGCCTCACGGTCCTTCTCCTCGCCTGGTTCGTCCGCCCGCCTGAGCGCACCCTGCCGGCCAAGAAGAAACGGCTCAATCTGCCGCAGACTGCGATCGATTTCACCCCGCCCCAGGTGCTGCGCACCCCCATCTTCTGGGTCATGTACCTGGTGTTCGTCATGGTGGCTTCCGGCGGACTGATGGCCGCCGCTCAAATCGGGCCGATCGCCCATGACTTCAAGATCGCGAATACTCCGGTCACGCTGGCTGGATTCCAAATGGCAGCGTTAACTTTCGCAATTTCGCTCGATCGTATCTTCGATGGCTTCGGGCGCCCGTTCTTCGGCTGGGTGTCCGATACGATCGGCCGTGAGAACACCATGTTCATTGCGTTCGCGACCGCGGCGCTGATGCTGCTGACGCTGTCCGTCTATGGCCACATTCCGGTTGTTTTCGTGCTGGCAACGGCCGTCTATTTCGGCGTTTTCGGTGAAATCTACAGCCTCTTTCCGGCGACATCGGGCGACACATTCGGCTCCAGGTACGCAACGACGAACAACGGGATGCTATACACGGCGAAAGGCACTGCTTCGCTGCTCGTGCCGCTTGCGAGCGTCATTTCCTCCCATTTGGGTTGGCAGGCGGTGTTCGTTGTGGCGGTCGCACTCAATGCCACTGCGGCCCTGATGGCCCTGCTCGTGATCAAGCCGATGCGGCGCGCATTCATTCTCGGTAGCGAAGCTGCGACGAATACCGCAACCCCTCTCGCAAAAGCAGCTGACGGGGAGCCGGCCTTGATGAACAGTTCGATTTCATGAAATCGCGCCTCGCCTTTTCACACGATGCGTTGCACCGTCAGAGCATCTGATCGGAGTGTGCTAGTTGAATGCTGAATGGACAGACGCACGAGCTCGTAGAGCCCTGCGGCGCATCTTCGACGCCGCAATTGCCAGCGCGGATCCGAGGATCACGATCGTGAGCGCCTTGCCGGCAAAGCCGAAGGGCAGATGCATCGTTGTCGGCGCGGGCAAGGCATCGGCAGCGATGGCAGCGGGCCTCGACGCGGCCTGGTCCGACGTCGACCTTTCGGGTGTCGTCGTTACGCGCCATGGCCATTCAGTCCCGGGTCGGCGCATCGAAGTGCTTGAGGCGTCTCATCCGGTGCCGGACGAGACCAGCCAAGCTGCTGCCCTTCGCATGCTGCGTGCCGTCGAGGACCTTTCTGCTGATGATCTCGTGATCGCGCTGATGTCCGGCGGCGGCTCTGCCCTGATGACCCTTCCTGCATCCCCAATGACGCTCGCCGACAAGCAAGCCGTCAACCGGGCACTCCTCGCAAGCGGAGCGACGATTGCCGAGATGAACGTTGTTCGCAAGCATTTGTCCGCGATCAAGGGCGGCCAGCTGGCGCTAGCCGCCCGTCCCGCACGTCTCACCACGCTTGTAATCTCTGACATCCCCGGCGATGACCCCGCAGCCATTGCCTCCGGCCCCACGCTCCCGGACCCCAGCACAAAGGCTGATGCTCAAGAGATCGTCAGGCGACATGCCATCGATTTGCCAGAGGCGGCGCGGCTTGTGCTCGAGCAAGCTGCCGAGACGCCGAAGCCTGGCGAGATCGATGCCGATGTCCGTCTGCTCGCCGCGCCGTCCCATGCGCTTGATGCTGCAGCCAGGACAGCCCGAGATGAAGGTCTACTTCCCGTCATTCTCGGAGACGCGATCGAAGGCGAAGCACGCGAACTCGGGACCGTGATAGCCGGCATCGCCCATTCAGTGGCGAAGCACGCACAACCATGCCCTGCGCCTGCGGTTCTGCTATCTGGAGGAGAGACAACCGTCACGATCGGTCGGGTGCCGGCGGGCCGGGGCGGCCGCAACACAGAGTTCCTCCTGGGGCTTGCCGTCGCACTAACAGGCGCGCCTGACATCTGGGCCATTGCGGGAGATAGCGATGGAATTGACGGGACTGAAGACGCGGCTGGTGCCTTGATCGGCCCACACACGCTGGAGCGCGCTGCCGCGAACGGTCTCGATGCACGCGCGTTTCTGGCCGCCCACGATAGCTATACGTTCTTCGACCGCCTTGGCGACCTCGTGCGCACAGGCCCAACGCTCACAAATGTGAACGATATTCGCGCCGTGCTGATCGCAGCCGGCAACCCAGGAACGAGGTGAGCCATGCGCCGTCATCGACGGGCCAAGATCGTCGCAACCGTCGGCCCCGCCAGCGATTCTCCTGAGATCCTTAAGGCGCTGCTGCTGGCGGGCGTCGATACTTTCCGTCTGAACTTCAGTCACGGCAGCCAGAGTGACCACGCCAAGGTTCATGCGGCAATCCGAAATCTCGAACGGGATGTGAACCGTCCCATCGGCATCCTGATGGATCTCCAGGGTCCGAAGATCCGCGTCGGCACCTTGCGCACCGTTGAGACCGGGGAGACGATCCGGTTCGTGTTGTCTGGCTCGGACGGCGACCGCTCGTCGATTCCGCTGCCGCACCCGGAGATCTTCGCGGCCGTAGCGCCCGGCCACGATCTCCTGATCGATGATGGCAGGATCCGCGTTCGCGTCGGCGGACTCGGCCAGCATTTCATTGAAGCCAAAGTGATCGTCGGCGGCACAATCTCCAACAACAAGGGGGTCAACCTGCCGGGAACGGTCCTTGATGTTTCGCCGCTCACCGCCAAGGATCGCGCCGATCTGGCGTTCGGCCTGGAACTCTGTGTCGACTGGGTCGCGCTGTCATTCGTGCAGAAGCCATCCGATGTCATCGAGGCGCGAAGCCTTATCGGAACTCGTGCCGGCCTGATGACCAAGATCGAAAAGCCCGCAGCGCTCGAGCGGATCGACGATATCATCCGGCTGTCCGATGCCATCATGGTTGCTCGCGGAGATCTCGGCGTGGAAATTCCACACGAGAATGTGCCAGGCCGCCAGAAAGAACTGGTACGTGCCTGCCGGCTCGCCGTGAAACCGGTGATCGTCGCGACGCAAATGCTGGATTCCATGGTCGCCGCCCCCACCCCGACACGTGCGGAAGCGTCCGACGTCGCGACGGCTATCTATGACGGTGCGGATGCCGTGATGTTGTCGGCCGAATCTGCGGCGGGCCAATATCCGCGCGAGGCGGTCGAGATGATGGATCGCATCATCCGCAGTACGGAACAGCACAAGATGTATCGTGCCATCGTCGAGGCAACCCAGCCTGGCGAAGAGCAGACGGCGCCCCACGCCGTTGCCACGGCAGCGGCCGACCTCGCCTCCGTCGTCCGCGCGGCAGCCATCGTGGCCTATACATCAAGCGGAACCACGGCTGCACGCGTGGCGCGCAAGCGGCCGAGCCTGCCGATACTCGCGATCACCCCAAATCGCGATGTATCGCGTCGCTTGTGCCTGCTTTGGGGCGCTCATAGCGTCCTTTCTGAAGACGTCGGGAGTTACGAGGAGATGGTCGAGCGCGCGACCACATTCGCGCTCGAGGAAGATTTTGCATCAAGGCGAGATCTGCTTGTAGTTGTTGCCGGCATTCCCTTTGGGCAAGCAGGAACGACAAACAATCTGCGCGTCATTTCGCTCCCCTGAACGCATCGATGCGGTGAAATAGCGCTTCCCTATGAGTGGATAATGGCACCATGATTGATCATGAGCCCCTCACCATCGAAATACTGGGCCGCGACAGCGGCGCGACCCCTGTTGTCCTGGATCGCGTGATGGGCGGGACTTGTTATCTGCACGAGGCAAAGCGAATCGGCCGTCATTTGCTTTCAATCACCGAGGGTGACGCTTCGCCCGTTGGGTTTCGCATCCTGGGCCCGGCGTACCAAGTCCTTTACGTCTGGCATGTCGGCGACGATGAAGCGACGTAAACCTGCGGAAATGAACAGAGACTTCAAGGAGCTTTCGGAGTTGTTGAAGGCTCTGTTGAACTCCGCGCAAAAGTTACCTCCGGGACCGGGACGCCATGCCGCTCTCAAACAAATTGGGAAATTCCAGGTGCGGCTGAGTGCTCTGATGCGACGGGAATAGTATCGCGGTTCTGGTTTGACTTTTCCGGCTTGCACATGCGCACACTTTACCTGAGAACTTCGGGATTTTTGCCTTCCAGCCTCGAGACACCAATTTTCGTGTGAAATCAAACCGAAAAGGGCGCTAGAAGTTCAGATGGGAGCAATGAACGGAGCTGAAGAAGCAAACTTTGTTGTTGACGTGCAGTTAACCGCCCTCACTGCGCCATCGACAGGCTAACGTGAGCGATTTCAAAGCTAAACGTGGGTTTATGGCGCGCTCGGGCGCGCGGTCGCCTTCGGCGCCAAATTCAATGCTTGCCTAGATACATGAAGAAGCAGGTGCATTTCGACCCCATAAGTCACGTTTCGAGGCAGAGCAAACCGGCACCAAATCCTCCCGCCACGTGCTTCCGCCGCTCATAAGGTGCTGGCGGTTCCGACAATTGTACTGCGTAACCATCGGTGCGCAGGCACATCGTCAAAGCGCCGATGCCAGCTCATCACGCTGTGTAGAACTGGTGCTTCGAACGGCAGCTCCTTGATCTCGATCGGATAGGCGCGGCGGAACTCCATCGCGAGCTTGCGTCCGAGAATGGCTACCAGGTTCGATTGCACCAGAACCGCCCCTGCGGAAAGGTAGGGCACGTCCGAGGCGACAAAGCGGTCGCGTTTCCGTGGCTTTGAGATCGCATCCACAAACTCCAAATTCTCGCCGCTCGAGCTGATCCTCAGATGCTGCAGCTCGGCAAGGGAGGCCGCCGTCAGCTTCTTTCGTAGCGCCGGATGACCGCTCCTGAGCACCGCCACAAAGCGATCCTCGATGAGTTGCTGCGAGGCGAACCGCTCCGCCTCGATCGCACTCCCCGACAATGCAAGATCGAGCTCGCCGCGATCCAGTCGATCGCGAAGATTGAGAGTGCCGCTGGGCACGAGTGACAACCGTACATTTGGCGCCTGTGCGCGTACCGCGGCCAGGATCGGCGCCACGGCGACGACCGCCGCATAGTTGTTCACCGCAATCGTGAACCGGTGGTCCGCGGTTGACGGGTCGAAGGTTTCACCCTCGACCGCGAGCTGCAGCTCGTTGAGCGCCTTGCGAACCGGAAGCGCGAGCTGCTCTGCCCTGGGAGTCGGGCTCATTCCCGCGGGCGTGCGGACAAACAGCCTGTCCTTGAGCACATGGCGCAGCCGGTTGAGCGCGTGGCTGACGGCCGGCTGGCTGATGGCAAGATTGTCCGCGGCGCGCACGACGCTGCGCTCGCGCAGCACCGCATCGAACACCAACAGCAGATTGAGATCGAGGTTCCGCAGTCTCATGGGCGCGTCAATGCACAACGTGAATTGGCGATTTCTATCAATTCATTTGAACAATAGACCTGCCGCGCTCAACTTCAAGCCCATGTCGATACGCTCGCCACATGGGATCGCCGCGCGGCCGGCACGCGCCGCCGTAAAGGTCATGGTCGCGGTCCTGGCCGGACCGGATGCCCCGCTGGTTGCGACGCCTGCGGAGCTGACGCGCTGGCGGGCGCTGACGCCGCTTGCCCTTTGGTCGACCGTTTCCGTCCCCGACGCCGGTCCCGATGAAATCCTGCACGGCGTTGCCGCTGAGCTGGTGCGGCGAGACGTGGGAGCGCCTCAGTTGATCCTGCTGGCGGAGGGCAACGCCGCCCGCACGACGCTCGAGCTTGTGCTGCAAGGGGCCCTCGATTGTGCGGGCCTCCTTGCGATCGCCCTTCCCTGCGTGGCGCTACCGTTTCGGATCGTCCCCACCGCTGCCGCCATACGGCTCGTCGCGCAGCGTGGGGAGCGCGAGGACACGCCAGCTGATCTCATCACCGCGCTGCGTGCCGCCGATATCGACGCGCGGATCATCAGCCTCGATCCGACTGTTGCGCGCGACGCACGAGCCGTGGCGAGTGCAGCCGAAAGCTTCGTCCTGGAGCTGGTCGCAAATGCCAGCCGCCAAGGTCTTCATCGAGCCCGCTATGGAGTGTGAAACGATGCTGCCCAGAAAGACTCTTCTTCTCGTCGGCGCGGTTCTCCTGATCGGGGCCGGGCTCGGCGCGTATTTCCTGAAGGGCCCCGCGCCAAGTCATGCGGCTGGGCCGACGGCCGCACCGCCGGTTCCCGTGACAGCTGCCCAGGCGCACAAGGGCGACGTGCCCATCGTCCTCGAAGGGCTCGGCACCGTGACGCCCATCAACACAGCGACCATCCGCACCCAGGTCCAGGGGACGCTCGACAGCGTCGATTTCGTCGAGGGGCAGGAAGTGAAACGCGGCGACGTGCTGGCGAAAATCGATCCGCGCGTGTTCGAGGCGCAGGTCGACCAGGCCGAGGCCGCGCTTGCCCGCGATCAGGCCAGCCTGAAGAACTCGCAAGTCAATCTCGCGCGGACGCAGCCGCTTGCCGCGCGCGGGTTTGCCACCCAGCAGTTGCTCGATACCCAGGATTCCCAGGTGGCGCAGGGCCAAGGCACGGTCGCGCTCGACAAGGCGGCGCTGGAGGCTGCGCAAACCCAGTTGAGCTACGCAACCATCACCGCGCCCTTCGACGGGATCACCGGCATCCGCCACATCGATCCCGGCAATATCGTGCATCCAACCGACGCAACTGGCCTTGTGATCCTCACGCAACTTCAGCCGATCTCGATCATCTTCACCCTGCCGTCGACCGACATTGCCGACGTGCAGAAGGCGATCGCGTCCCGCGAGGCGTCAGTCGACGCCTACGACGCCGCCAACAAGCAAAAGCTCGACCATGGCAGCCTGATGCTGATCGACAACCAGGTGGACGCGTCCACCGGCACGGTGCAGCTGAAGGCGTCCTTTCCGAATGAGAAGAAAAACCTCTGGCCGGGTTCCTTTGTCAACATCCACCTCACCATCGCGATCCGCCATGACGCCGTGACCGTGCCGCTGACGGCCGTTCTACAGGGACCAAGCGGCGCCTTCGTCTACGTCGTCGATGCCAACCATGTCGTCAGCGTCCGCAAGGTCAAGGCCGGCCAGTCGCGCGACGGCAAAGTGCTGATCGAGCAGGGTCTCTCCGGAGACGAGACGGTCGTCACCGCCGGCCAGTACCGGTTGACCCCCGGGACATCCGTCGAGATCGTGCCCAACGATCGCTCGGACCTGGTTCAGAACGCCACCACCGCAAGCGCAGGCATGTTGCCATGAACATCTCCCAAGGCTTCATTCGCAAACCCATCGCCACGGCCTTCCTCGCGATCGGCATCATGCTGATCGGGGTGGTCGCCTTCTTCCGGTTGCCGGTCTCGGCCCTGCCATCGGTGGATACGCCCACGATCCAGGTCACCGCACAATTGCCCGGCGCCGATCCGCAGACCATGGGCTCGTCGGTCGCCACGCCGCTGGAGCGCCAGTTCGGGCAGATCGCGGGCCTGACCGCCATGACCTCCTCGAGCGGCTTCGGCAATACCGAGATCACGCTGCAATTCGCACTGAACCGCAGCACGGATGCCGCCGCGCAGGACGTGCAGGCCGCGATCAACGCGGCCGCGGGGCAATTGCCGAAAACCATGCCGTCGCCGCCGATCTTCCGAAAGGTCAACCCTGCCGATGTGCCGGTGCTGCTGATCGCCCTGACATCGGACACCGAGCCGCTCACCAAGGTCGATGACTACGCCGACAGCATCCTGGCGCAAAAGCTGTCGCAGGTGCCCGGCGTATCGCTGGTCACGATCGGCGGCATGCAAAAACCCTCGATCCGCATCCAGGTCAATCCGGCAAAGCTTGCCGCGGCTGGCATCGATCTCGAGCAATTGCGGACGACGCTCGGCAACGTCACCGTTAACCAGCCCAAGGGCGTGCTCTACGGCAATGAACAGGCCTACACGCTTGCGACCAACGACCAGGTGCTGACCGCGAAGGGCTATGAGGATCTGATCATCGCCTATCGCAACGGCGCGCCGGTGCGGCTGCGCGACATCGGCCACGCCGAGGTCGCCGCCGAAGACGTGACGCTGCATGGCTGGTACAACGACAAGCCGTCGGTGATCCTCGCCATTCAGCGCCAGCCGGGCGCCAATGTGATCAGCACCGTGGACGGCATCAAGAAGCTGCTGCCGCAACTGATCGCGGGCCTGCCCTCGGACATCAAGGTCACGATCGCCTCGGACCGGACGCAGACGATCCGCGCCAGCGTTGCCGACGTGCAGTTCACGCTGCTCCTGACCATCGCGCTCGTGGTGGGCGTCATCTTCCTGTTCCTCCGCAATTTCTGGGCGACCGTCATTCCCGCGGTTTCGGTGCCAATCTCGCTGATCGGGACTTTCGGCGTGATGTATCTCCTGAACTACAGCCTCGACAATTTGTCGCTGATGGGTCTTTCCATCGCCGTCGGCTTCGTCGTCGACGACGCCATCGTCATGATCGAGAACATCTCGCGGCATATCGAAGAGGGATTGTCGCCGCTGCAGGCGGCGCTGAAGGGCGCCAGCGAGATCGCCTTCACCATCGTATCGATCTCGGTGTCGCTGGTTGCGGTGTTCATTCCGCTGCTCCTGATGGGCGGTGTGATCGGACGGATGTTCCAGGAGTTCGCGGTCACCGTGTGCGTTGCAATCGCGGTCTCCGTCATCGTGTCGGTGACTCTGACGCCGATGATGTACGCCTACCTGCTTTCGAACCATGGCGCGGGTGCGGGTCTGGTTTCGCGGACCCTGGAGCGCGGCTTCATGGCGATCCAGCGCGGCTACGAGGCGCTCCTGTCCATCGCGCTGCGCTTCAAGCTCGCGACGCTGATGGTCATGCTCGCGAGCATCGTGGCGACGGGCGCGCTGTTCGCAGGCATTCCGAAGGGGTTCTTTCCCCAGCAGGACACTGGAATGATCACCGGCATCACGGAAGCCTCGGCCGACGTTTCACCGGCAGAAATGGCAGAGCTCCAGCGCAACGTGATCGACGTGATCGCGAAGGATCCATCGGTCGCCAACGCCACGGGTTATATCGGTCCGGGTGGGCCCACGGTTACCGAGAACAACGGCCGGCTGTTTGTGCTGTTGAAGCCGCGGAAGCAGCGCTCGCTCAGCGCCGACCAGGTGATCCGTCAGCTCGATACCAAGCTCGCCAAACTCCAGGGCATTGCCGTGTTCATGCAGGCGACGCAGGACATCAATCTGGCGAGCCGCCTGTCCAAGACCCAGTACCAGTTCACGCTCACGGATGTGAACCAGGATGAGTTGAATAACTGGGCCGGCAAGCTGTTCGCCAAGTTAAAGACACGGCCGGAACTCGCGGACGTCGCCAGCGACCAGGCCAATGCTGCCCGTCAGCTCAAGCTCAAGATCGACCGCGACGCCGCCTCCCGCCTCGGCATCGAACCGGCGGCGGTGGACAACACCCTGTACGATGCGTTCGGCCAGCGCCACGTCGCCCAGCTCTTTACCACGCTGAACACCTACTACGTGATCCTCGAGGTCGATCCGTCGTTCCAGTTCGGCCCCTATGCGCTGAATCGCATCTATGTCCGCTCGTCGAACGGATCGGTGGTGCCGCTCAGCCAGTTTACGACCATCGAATATGGCTCGGCGCCATTGGCCGTAAACCATCAGAACCAGTTTCCGTCGGTGACGCTCAGCTTCAATTTGGCGCCGGGAACGTCCGTCGGCGCGGCTGTCGCCGCCGTGCAGCAGGAGACGGCCGCGCTGCACATGCCCGCGACCATTGCGACGAGCTTCCAGGGCAACGCCCAGGCGTTCCAGTCTGCGCTCGCCTCGACGCCGATCCTGATCCTGGCTGCGATCGTCGCGGTCTATCTGATCCTCGGCATGCTCTATGAGAGCACGATCCATCCGGTCACGATCCTGTCGACGCTGCCGTCGGCCGGGCTCGGCGCGCTGCTCTCGCTCTGGACTTTCGGCTTCGGCCTCGACGTCATCGGGCTGATCGGGATCATTCTCCTGATCGGCATTGTTCAAAAGAACGGAATCATGCTGATCGATTTCGCGCTTCAAGCCGAACGTCACCGGGGCCTTTCGGCCGAACAGTCCGCATTGGAGGCCTGCAAAATCAGATTCCGTCCGATCCTGATGACCACCATGTGCGCGATGCTCGGAGGCGTTCCGCTGATGATCGGCACCGGGACCGGGTCCGAATTGAGGCAACCGCTCGGCTTTGCGATCGTCGGCGGCCTGATCGTCTCGCAGCTGTTGACGCTGTTTACGACTCCAGTGGTCTACATCTACCTCCAGAACGCCAGCGAGTGGTTCGCACGCATACGCGCGACGCGTCGCTCTGCGCGTCCCGCTGTCAAAGTGGAGCTTGCAGGATGAACACCAGGGCGGAGGATGGCCCAAGAGCCGGGAATGGCGCGCCGCCCGTCAGCGCCAGCATCGTTCCGGCCTTCTCGGCCGCGTTTTGGCTAAAGGCATGGAAAGCCGGCACTCGGCTTCCGTCAGTGTGGCCTGATTCTTGACATCAATCCTGCTTTGAACGACGTGGACGCATTTAGCCGCCCGCGGAGAGCATCCCCCAGCCGACCAATGGCATCGCTATAAAGAGCGCATAGAGTCCAAAGTGCGAGAGCTCTGCTGCCGCGGGTTCTTTTCCGCACGCACCGGCTTCTCGGTGCTGCTTGCCTGGGCATAGAGCGGTGCGGGCGCAAATCCGACAAGTCTGCCGTGGCCAACGATAAGGGCGCTCGTCCTGTTCATGGTCGACCTCCTGTTGCCGCCCCCTCGCGAATTGGGTGTTGAAGATCTTTACTCCCACTCAAACTTAGGTACGACTAAGCCGCTACCCTGTTCCGGCGGCTGGGTTTTCTCTGCTCTCCTTGCCTTTGCCCGTCGATAAATCCGGATCGCCGGCAATCGGCAGCCAAACCGTGGCACGCAGCCCCGACCTGCCGATGCCAGCGATGTTCTCCAGCGCAATTCTGCCGCCGAGGTTGTCGACAATGCGCTTCACGATGGACAGGCCAAGACCTGTCCCTTCTCCCTCGGGGCGCGAGCCGCGGAAGAACGGCTCGAAAATCTGGTTCATGTCGGTCGATGCGATGCCGGGACCGGTATCCTCAACCTGGATGATCGCCGTGCTGTCTTCTCGATAAACTCCGATATCGATCGTTCCGCCCCGGGGCGTGAAGCGAAGAGCGTTCTCGAGCAAATTGCGGGCGATCGCGGCCAGCATCGCCGGCTCCCCGTGCACCGTGAGAGGTTCGACAAGCGCGAAGCCGAGATCGATACCGCGGTCAAGAGCCTCCGGCAACAGATCGGCCACGACCTCTTTCGCCACATGGTCCAGCGGGGCAAGCGGCATTTCGGCAGGGCCGGAAGGAAGCGCTTCGTGCCGCGCCAGCGCCAGCAATTGCTCAAGGAGATGCTTAGTGCGGTGCATACCCTGCTTGAGCGCAGCAACGCGCTCCCGCGCGCGCCTGGGAAGGGCGACCGACTCAAGGTTTTCTGCCTGCAGGCTGAGCGCGGTGATCGGAGTGCGCAGCTCATGCGCGGCATCGGCGACGAAGCGCCGCTGCTGATCCATCAAGCGCCGCATTCGCTTAAACAGTCCATTGATCGAGGTGATGAATGGATGCAGTTCGCTGGGCGTTCCCGAAAGCGGCAGCGGGGTCATGTCGTCGGCGCGTCTTGTATCGAGGTCGCGCGCCAGCCGGACCATCGGGCGCAGCGAGTACGCAATGACAAGCGTCGTGACCACCATCAGGCAGGGAATCAGCGCGCCGATCGGAAGCAGCGTGCGAAACGCTACATCGCGCGCGGTTTCGTCTCGAACAGCGGTCGGCTGTGCCACGGCGAACCGGCTGCCGTCGGATCGCGTTCGTAGCAGCACCCGAACTGGTTGCTTCTTCCATGTCGCGACCTGCAGACCGTCAGGCAGGGTGAAGAGCTGCCGAACGTCCGCCAAGCCCCGCGGCGTCTTCCCCAGCTCGATGAGCCAGACCTCGGTGTCTTCCTCGACGCCGTGAAGCGGCTGGCCGCCGCTGAAACTGGCATTTTGCGCCAGGCTCGCGAGCTGGATCAGGATCGAATCCTGCAGTTCGATCGCCTCGCCGAACGCCCACCGGTAGGCCAACAGGCTGCCGGTTGCGCCCGTCAGCAGGATGATTGCGGTCATGCCGATGAACAGACGTCCGCGCAACGACCCGATCATGACGAGCGGTCCACCATCCAGCCCATGCCGCGCACGTTGCGGATTGCTGTCGCTCCAAGCTTCTTGCGGATGGTGTGGATCAGGTATTCGATGGCATTGCTCTCGACTTCTTCGTTCCAGCCGTAGATCTGCCGTTCGAGTTCGCTGCGCGACATGACAGTGCCGGGCCGCGCGAGCAGCGCCTGCAGCAGGGCGAACTCGCGCGCGGTGAGCAGCGCGCTCTCGCCGAGAAAGGACGCCTCCCGCGTCGCCGGGTCGAGGCCGAGCTTGCCATTGCTCAAGAGCGGCGGGGAGCCGCTGCCCTCGCGGCGGAGCACGGCGCGCATCCGCGCCAGCAGTTCGCGAATCTCGAATGGTTTCACCAGATAGTCATCGGCGCCGAGATCGAGTCCGTCGATCCGGTCATCGACGCCGTCGCGCGCGGTCACGATGATCACGGGGAGCTTCCGGCCCAGCGTGCGCAGCCGCCGAAGCACCTCACGGCCGTCCGCCTTCGGCAGCCCGAGATCGAGCAGGGCCAACTCGTAAGACTCGTTCTCCGCCGCGTGGATCGCGGTCTCGCCGTCGGTGACCCAGTCGACGGCATAGGCCGCGTCCCTGAGCGCCTGCTGCATGGCCGTGCCGATCATCCTGTCGTCCTCGATCAGCAGTACGCGCATCGTCCTTTCCTCATCCGGGAGGCCAGATCCAGACTTGCCCAATTCTTGTGCTCCAGACTTAGCGCAGACTTAGGGCGGCGGCGCGCTTCACAGCGCCTTGACAAAAAAATCGGCCTCGGCGCTGCAGGAAAATCCTGGTCCTAAGGCGTGCCTAAGTCGGTCGTGGCTAAGCTCGGCGAACGCTTGGGGCACCTCAATTCGGGGGAGAACCACTTGTCCACGACCTGGGAATTGCGCTTGTCGCCGACGCTGAACAAAGTTCCGGAAGTCACACTCATATTCTGGACTATCAAAATCCTCTCAACGACCGTCGGCGAGACCGGCGCCGACTATCTCGCGGTGCATGTCGGGCTTGGCGCGAAGCTGACCATGGCGTGGATGACCGGCCTCCTGGTCGCTGCGCTGATGCTGCAACTGCGTGCGCGTCGCTACATTCCGTGGATCTATTGGCTCACGGTGGTTCTGGTCAGCATTGTCGGAACCCAGATTACCGATTTTATCAGCGACAAGCTCGAGATCAGCCTTTACGTGAGCACGGCCCTGTTCGCCTGTGCGCTCGCTGCAACGTTCGCAATCTGGTACGGCATTGAGCGCACGCTCTCGATCCGCACCATCGTGACCACCCGCCGCGAGCTATTTTACTGGGCCGCCATTCTCTTCACTTTGCGTTAGGAACTGCGGCAGGAGACCTTGCTACTGAGGCGCTCGGACTCGGTTTCCAACTCGGCGTTCTCGCGTTCGGCGTGCTGATCGCGTTCATCGCTGTTTTCTACTCACTCGGTGTCAATCCGGTCCTCACGCGTTCCTGACCGTGATTATTGCTCTGGTCACCTGGGTGACCTTCGAAGGTGACCGCAGCGAAGGTACCGATCCGGCAGAGTGAATTTCAGAAAGTCTTGAACCTCCACCCGAGAGGCCGCGGGAACCATGTACGGACGAACTATGAGGAGATCGTTCATGAAAAGAGTTGGTCTGGCACCCGCAATCGGTCTGCTAGCATGGGCCATCGGCCAGCCGATGCACCCGAGCGGGCCGGTCTCGTTGCTGCCGCGCGCCGAAGCCGGGACATTCTCAAAGCTCGGTGACCTCTCGCCGTTCCGCACCATCATCATCGATGTTTCTGCCTTGATCGACAAGGGCGACCTGGTGGGCGCCAAGAACCGGATCAAGGATCTCGAGACGCGGTGGGACGATGCGGAAGCGGCGTTGAAGCCGCGCGCCGCCGTCGAGTGGCACATGGTCGACAAGGCGATCGATCGCGCGCTCGAAGCACTGCGGGCAGCGACGCCCGATCCCACCAAATGCAAGCAGACGATCACCGACCTGCTGTCCACTATGGACTCGATCGAAAAATGAGGTGGGCTGCGAGATCGATCCACTCAACGATGGCGGTTAAAGGTTGCATGGATCTGCGCCATGCGAGCAAGGATGCAGTCTCTAGAGCACGGCGTGCCGCGCTTGCCAAGCGGCGAAATGGCAAAAACGTATAGTCTACTAAGCGACCTTCCCCTGCCTCCTGCGTTGTATGCACGACGAGTTGCCGTTTTGAATTGGCAAGAATCAAACCAAGTGAACGTTTGCGAGAGCCATAATGCAGAACGAAGGCGAGATCCTGAGCAAAGTCCCCGAGGTAACGCTTGGTTTTTGGGTGATCAAGATCCTTGCCACGACGCTCGGCGAAACCGGCGGCGATGCGGTGACGATGAGCTGGTTGCACGCGGACACGCATCCGCACAACGGCGGGTATTTGATCGGCACCGGCATATTTCTTGCGGTGTTCGTTGCTGCCGTGATCGCTCAAATCTTGACACCAAGATTCAATGCCTGGGTCTACTGGCTGGCCATCGTGGCCTCCACGACGGTAGGCACGGCCATGGCAGATCTTTTCGATCGCTCACTGGGCATCGGCTACACAGGAGGCGCGTCGATCTTGTTAGCGTGCGTCTTGTGCTCGCTGGCGATCTGGTACCTTACTCTCGGCTCGATAAATGTTCAGACGGTTGCAACGCCGAAAGTTGAAATCTTCTATTGGGTGACCATCACGTTTTCGCAGACCCTGGGGACAGCGCTCGGGGATTGGACGGCGGACAGCACCGGACTGGGATATGACGGAGGTGCGCTGGTGTTCTGTGCAGGCCTGGTCGCGCTGGCAGCCATGTACTATTGGACGAACATCTCCCGTGTATTCCTGTTCTGGGCGGCTTTCATCCTGACCCGACCACTCGGTGCGACGGTCGGAGATTTTCTGGACAAGCCGACGAATCATGGTGGCCTCGCCCTCAGCCGTCCCCTGGCCTCGGGGGTGATCCTCGCTGTCATCCTTGTGTTGATCCTGGTCTTGCCGCAAAGGCCGGGACGGCACCCGGCAACGCGCATGGCAACGCAGGAGCAATGACCCTCAACGATGGAGTGATAAGCCGAAAGGCTGATGCCCTGGTCGATTGAACAAATATCCGCGTTGCGCTGCATGATGGGTTGCCGCGATGCGCGAATGGATGCGGCACTTGGCGCAGGCAAGGTGTTTGCAACCATGGTAAGCCGCCGCTCGTTTCGACTGCTCGTGAACTGGGCCGGTGCTGCTTTGGCCCTGGCCCTGCTGGCGCAGCCGGCTCGCGCGGGTCCGCCCTATGTCTCCGACGATCCGGAGCCGACCGACTACGGTCATTTCGAGATCTACACCTTCAACAATGGAACGGCGACGCGCGATGGAACCGCAGGCGAGAGCGGGGTCGATTTCAATTATGGTGCCGCGCCCGATCTCCAGCTGACGGCAACCTTGCCCGAGGGCTTCAGCAGTGCGGCTGCCGGGAGCAGCAACATCGGCTGGAGCAATGTCGAACTTGCCGCCAAATACCGCTTCCTGCATCAGAACACGTTTGGCCTCGATGTCAGCATTTTTCCGCGCGTCTTCCTTCCCAGCGGCTCGAACACAATCGGTGATAACCACGCCTCCCTGTTGCTGTCAGTATGGGTGCAGAAGGACTGGAGCGGTGGATGGTCTGCGTGGCGGCGGCGGATGCGTTTTTAGCGAGATCCGCGCGACGGATTTTTGTGAGGCGGGTGCAGTCGTCACCTATCAGATTTTACCCAAGCTTCAGATCGGCGCCGAGCTTTTTCATCAGACCGCCGACGCGCAAGGCACCCCCGCCTCATCCAGTGCAGGCGTCGGTTGGCGCTATGACGTCCGCGATAACTTCCATCTGCTTGGATATCTCCGACGTGGAATCGAGAACACGGACCAGACCGATCGCTATTCCTGGTACGCGTCCGTTCTGTTCACTTTCTAATACAAGGCGGAACGCGCGCCCGCTAATAAGCGCTCTATCACCAAGACAACTGCCAGGACGATTTCGTGGGGCTCGCTGCCTATCTCAGACCTCTCCGACGTTCTGCCAGAAACAGATCACCACGGCGGCGAGTGCCGCAGTTTGCAAGGCAGCGGAGAATGCGGATCCGGGGTCCTGCCAACCCAGAAAGGCCGCCACCAGATGTACGGGGGGCAGGTGACATCCATGCGCCTTGAGTGCTACTCACGTTGGCGGGTGCGGCGAGCCTTGGCAAAAACCCGGTCCGTTGCCATGAACCGCGCCAGCATGGGTGCAATCAGCTTGATGGGATCAACGGTCGAGTGCCCGCCCTCACGAGCCAGGATTTCAGCATAAGTGACGAGATCGCGGTGGACGCCTGCCGGCAATTCGAGTGTCACTTTAATCGGTTTATTGTCTTCGATCGCTCCAAGCTTCAGCTTAGCCATTCTTCTCACCCCTTGTAAGGCTCGAGTATTAGGTCGCGATTAACGATGACACGAACCGGAAATCCCGGGCGGATCGTCAGCGTTGGCTGAACATTGAGATTGCGCCGAACGACCTGCTGGCCAGTCTGATTAAGCGAGTCCGCCGCCCCCATCCGGAGCGCCTGAATGATCCCTGCGTTGGTGTTGTTGGTCGCAACACCGGAATTCACCTCGGTCCCGACCGATAGCAGTGTGGATAATGCCGCTGCTCCGAGCAGCTGCTTCCAATGGTTATCGACCTCGTCCTCAAGGCCGGAATATCCGCCCGCATCCGCGCCGGCCTGCCGCTCGAGCACGATCGAGCGGCCGTTCGGCATGATCAGCCTGGTCCACACCAACATCACTCGCGACTGGCCGAACGAGA
This sequence comes from Gemmataceae bacterium, assembly GCA_035653735.1. Lineage (GTDB taxonomy): Bacteria > Planctomycetota > Planctomycetia > Gemmatales > Gemmataceae > JAJPHU01. Next base: position 1,535 of record DASRBG010000233.1, on the reverse strand, counting down.
TCTGGCTATCGTACGTTCCTATTAGTCGCGCTCCTTGGGGAATGAGCAATGCCCGCCCGGTAGGAGAATCGTAGACGCTAGACGTTACTTGTGCGGTAATCTGGCCCGGCAAGTCGGACCTAATTCCCGTTATGAGAGCAGCGGGAACGCGCTGCGCATCCTCGATCAGCTTATCGGATTTACTGATCCAGACTGCGCGGCGGCGGCCTTTCAGCCAATTGTCGAGCAGGATGCCCGCGACCTGCCGTCCCTTGCCCGAGCCCGTGCCGTCCCCTAGGAACCAGCCACGGCGAAACCGGACGGCATCTGTCGCATCATCACGCGCGGCCGCCACGACATCAAAGGTCGCATCGACGGTCCAGGACCCCGCGAGGAATTCGGAGTGCGCCTCGCCGGCGTAGATGACGCTCTCGAGCTGCGCGTCCGACAGGATGCCGTCCGCTATGACATTGGCCGGCAAATGCGGCCGATACGACGGCTTTGGCGAAGCGACTGACGCCATTGCAGCCGACTGCACGAGCCTGCTCGGATGCGCCTTCGCGCCCGGGATGCGGATGGACTGCAGTGAGTAGGGCTCATAGAGCGCATCGGTGATGTTGCTGCCATCTGTGGGCGTCCCGTCGGTTGGCTCGTAGGCGACTTCCGTCGCCACCATGTCGATCGCCAGCGCGGCCGCCGCTGGCTGACCCCAACCGACGGAGGCGCGGGCGGTTCGAGGTGTTGGAAGGCTAGCAATTGCCGGCACTGCGGCCGCCAGGGTGCCCACGATCGGCTGACGTGGCGGCACCTGGCGGATGACCCAGTCGAGCAAGGTCGACAGGTCAGGTGCAATGCCCGGGGACGCCGGCAATGCCGTGATGTCGTCAGCCGGCACTCGATCGATGACGGTCAGGCGGGTGTCGACGTTCGTGCCGTGCCTTGCGTAAACGGCGCCGTCGATCGCTGCCGAGAACACGATACGGCCCTGTTCCTGTAGCCGCACAAAGGAATCGGCCCACACGGGATTGTCGGGTGCAATGTTCGCGCCTGTGATGGTGACGAGCCGCCCGCCCTCGGGAAGACGGGCCAAGGCGGATCCGACGTGCCGTAGGGCGGCATCTGCCATCGGGCGATTCACATGTACGGCCGCCGAGAATGGCGGATTCATCAATACGACACTCGGCACGATGCCGGCATCGAGATGGTCGTCGATGTGTGCGGCGTCAAACTGCGTCGTGGTGAGGTCGGGGAAGAGGCTGCCGAGAATGCCGGCGCGGCTCTCGGCGAACTCGTTGAGGATGAGGGAGGCGCCGGCGAGTTCAGCAAAGATGGCAAGAAGACCTGTGCCGGCCGACGGTTCAAGCACGAGGTCAGCAGGCGTGATCGAAGCCGCCTGGCTTGCGACAAACGCCAGCCCGATGGGCGTCGAGAATTGCTGGAGGGATTCACTCTCCTCGGACCGCCGTGTGTGAGTCGGAAGGAGGCTCGCGATCCTCATCATCATGGCCAGCATGGCAGCGGGCGAGGTCGCCTTGGCGCGCATGGCGGCGCCATAC
>DASRBG010000232.1:0-7398 GCA_035653735.1 Gemmataceae bacterium | reverse complement strand
CCACCGCCGCGAACCTGACCGGACTCGGGCTTCCCGGCCAGTTCAACACGCCGACGCCGCAAGAGCGCGCGCAGGAGCGGCAGCTCGCCTTCCTCAATGCCGCCGCCGATCGCCGCACCGTCGCGCCGGATCGGGTGATGCCGCCGGCCTCACCCTACGTCCTGCAAGCCGGCGCGGTGATCCCGGCCGCGCTGATCACCGGCATTCGCTCCGACCTGCCGGGGCAGATCACGGCGCAGGTCACCGAGAACATCTATGACAGCCCGACCGGGCGGATACTCCTCGTGCCGCAGGGCACCCGCATCATCGGCCAATACGACAACGCCGTGCAGTTCGGCCAGCGCCGCGTGCTGCTGGTGTGGAATCGGCTGATCTTCCCCAATGGACGCTCGATCGTGCTCGAGCGCCAGCCGGGCGCGGACGCGGCGGGCTATGCGGGCCTCGAGGATGGCGTTGATTATCACTGGTGGGATCTCGCCAAGGCTGCCGGTCTCTCCACGCTCCTCAGCGTCGGCGCAGAGCTGGCCATCGACGACGAGGATCGCTTGCTCCGTGCGATCCGCAACGGCGGCCAGGACACGATCAACGATGCCGGTCAGGAAATCATCCGCCGGCAGCTTAACGTGGCGCCGACGCTTACCATCCGGCCCGGCTTCCCGGTTCGCGTGATCGTGACGCGCGACCTCGTTCTCGAACCATATGGAGCATGAGCAATGGCAAAGCTGAAGCTCGGCGCGCTGGAGGACGACAAGCCGGTCAAGATATCGGTGGAACTGCCGGCCGCGGTCCACCGCGAGCTGCTCGCCTATGCGGAAGTGCTCGCGCAGGAGACCGGCAAGCCCGTCTCCGATCCCGTGAAGCTCATTCCGCCGATGATCGCGCGGTTCATGGCGACAGATCGCGGCTTTGCCAAAGCTCGTCGAGGAGCCATCCCCAAGGGTTCTTAAGTGTTCTGGTCGCCTTGCGAGCGCAAACAGGTCGACACTCCTCCGACATTTCCGTTCTCGCGCCTCATGTTGCGACGTTGCCGGCGATATGCAGCCCAAGTGACGCAACCAGTAGCCACAACGCTTCGTCCCAATGGTTGAATCCATCTCGCCGCCAAAAGCCCTCTCTGAGGACCAAAGCGAAGACCACACAAAATGCCGAATAGAGTTCGATCCAGAAAGAAACCGCCGTGAAATAGCCAGCCTTGCCGTATGTTCCGATCACGGCCGAAATCGCGAGCTTCGTTGCAAAGCGACGAATCGTCAGGCGCGATTCGGCATCGAGGCGGGAAAACATGATTTGGCTAATTCGATCACAGATGTTTTTTTCTGTGTCTATCGAGCGTCGAATAAAGACAGCATCAAATTTTACGTCGCTGGGAGCGTCGTTTCGGTAGCTGGCGAAGCTATCCCTATACGGTTCTTACAAGGACGCCCCCAAACATTACGCTACCCTGACACCGGCTATGTTAGCCGTCCACCCATGCGGCTCGAGTACGGTCCAAGTCGTTGGCTCAGGGTGCTACGCGATCCCGATGAGCGCTCACGTATACATTTACGGCTGTTCGGAGGGCAGGTCGGCTTCATCGTTCTGTTTAGCTCTCCTACATTGGTCATGGATCAGCATAGGCCGATACTCTTCCTGTCGCTGATCCGTCTCATGTTCGGATTTTCGGCGCTGCTCGTATTCGGCGCCGCGCTCTGGAAGCGCAATCCAATTCCTCCCACCAGCCTGTGCGTCTGGGATCACGGCTTCGCCATGCTCCTTTTGATGCTGATCAGCTCGGTCGTGCTCAGGGCGTTGGCGTAAATGCACATTCAGCCACAGCCGATGTCGCACATCGGCGACGATGGCCTCCAGCTTCAGCCTGTTCGATCCCCGACTCACGGGACGGAAGCCTCCGCATCCGCGGTCGACCCCATCGTCGTCTTGCAAAGGGGCGGGCTTGAAGACGAGCGCGTCGTACGCCAGTGGCCGCAGGTGGCACTGGATGGCTACGCCGCGATCCCGGTTATCGCTCCTGATGCAGGCTGCCGACGCTATATCACACGCATTTTGCAACGCGCCGGATGCAAGACGACCGGCTTCACCGAACCGCGGGCGGTGTTGGGCGCGCTCGCCGAACGTCAATACGATGTCGCTGTAGTGTCGGGCGACCCAGCGGAGCTGACATGGTACGCTTCCCTCCTTGGCGTGCGCCCCGCGCTGCCCATGCTGTTCGTTCTCCAGAACGGCGATCCAGACACGATTGCGCAGGTGGTCGACTCTGGGATTGACTGCCTCGAAGCGCCCTTCCTGGAATCGGACCTGATCGCGCGGGTTAGACTGCTGTTCCGAGCCGTCTGGCGACAGCATGGCCTGGCTATTCCAGGCGGCGAAGCCGCTGTCCGTCTCCACCTGCACCAGCTTCGCGCTCAGGCCGGGGGGGCGTGAGATCGCGCTGACTGCGGTTGAATATCGGGCGCTCTGGACCCTGGCCCAACGCCGCGGCAGCGTTTCTCGCTTCTGCGATCTTGAGAAGAGCGTTTGGGGGACATCCTCCAGTGCGCGTCGCGCGGCTCTGCGCCAGGTCATCCAGAGCCTCCGGCGCAAGCTGACCGGGCGGTCGGACGATCAGCGCCTCCTGAAGACCGAGCGGTGCATCGGATACCGCCTGCTCGGCGGATAAGACCGCTGTCAATGCGAATCCTCTGTGACTGAATGCGCGCTGCCACGCGGCAACAGAGCGGCAGCTCATAGCCGCGCCTTACACCCAAAGCCTGCAATCTGCCTCTCGATCGCATCGCCGTCGTTCGCTACCATATGATCGCGGAAGAACGGACCTTGCGCATGATCGTTGCCATGGGAATACCTCGGAATAAGTCACTGGGCAGAATGCATCGCAAGTTCTGGAATTTTGCGACGGGGCGAATTAGAAAACGACTGATGGTCTTGCAACATTTGACGACATAGTTGCTCTCGAACCCCAGCATGCACCGATCCTGAGAGCTTTAAGGGCAAAACTTCTGGAATTGCATCCGGAGTTAATCGAGGTGCTAGGCTCGGCGAGCGCGCGGTAAGTTGGGGCTGGGGGCCAAAGAAAATGAGTGAAGCGTATGCCTACGCTTCACCTTATCGCGATCACGTCAATCTCGGATTCTACCGTGGCGCATTCCTAAAAGACTCCTGCGGACGCCTGAAAGGCCATGGTAAGGCAATGCGCCATGTTTTACTGACGCACGCAGATGACATAGACGACAAATCGTTGCACGACCTTATCGTTGAAGCACGCGAGGAAAGAAAAGCAGCTTTGGCGCGGCGGGGCTAGATCGATTTGGCCGTCGCACTGGACGCGGCGTCTGAGATCATCGAGAGCGTGCGATCCGGCAGGTAACAGTGGCGAGGACGAAGCACCCGATGGCAGTCGCCGAGAGTCCCGGCGCGAGGTCCAGTTCGTGGGTGGATCGAGAACACGATTCGATTGTGCGCCCGCTACCGTCGCCTGAGCGCCGCGGGCAAGACGCTGCTGCTGGTCGTCGCCACAATCGTGTGCGAGATCGCCGTTTTCATGTGGGCGATCGGTCGCGAGGTCGCACCGGCGTAAGCGGCGCGACCAAACCCGCCTGGACAGGCCGGGGGCGGAGCAACGCAGAGGAATTGCCATCGCTAGCCATGTGGCCAGCTCGCCGCCCGCCGCCCGTTCTTTAGACAGAGTCCCCCGGGAGGAAAAACACGGAAGGCGGACCCAATTGGCGCATATGAGACTGAGCGCCCGTCGTCTCAGCTCCGCCTCTGTTGCTCACCAATCTCCTCCATAAACGCTCAGATCGGTCCCTTACACTCTTCACCCTTGACCGGGAGCATAAGAGCTAGGCTGTCGCGCCGAGCGCGGCGTGAACGTGGGTCGAGGCCGTTGCTTGTTCGATTGATAGTCGGTCGCCAGCTTGCGGCCGATCAGCAGCAGTTGATTGGCGTGATCGCTGTATTCGGGATTGGCTGAGAGGTGCCTCTCCATCTTAGCGAGCTCCAGCGCGAGCGCCTGGGGAAAGTCTTGGCCAGGCGGATTCCATCGAGGGTCGGCTGCGAAGCGGCCATGAAAGAAATCCAGTCCTTCAAGCGCCTCGATCTCGAAGATGCCCTTGAAGAGGGAGTCCAGCTCGTCGGTCGAGAAGAGGTGGAAGCTGAACGCCGCGCGACAGCCGTCAGCCAGCTCCACCTCGCACCAATTCCGCCGCTGGTCATGGCGCAGCCGGCGCACGTCGCTGATCCGCGTTGGCCGCGCCAGCCCAAGACAGGGCGCCGCAGCTGCCGAGCAAAAGGAGCGCTCGCAAGGATGGCCGCCGAAGCGGCGGACATCCCGAACGCAGAGGAACACTCGGAACAGGCGATGATGGTGATAGCGGAATCGTCATTAGGTGCATTCCCCTTGCTTGAAGGTCGATGCACGCGAGAAGTAGGAGGAGCAACGTAAAATCGGCGCCTTATCTTCCGCCGATCAGTAAGGATCGTATAAGGACTGCGCTCCTACGGGAGAGTAGTGGCAGTTGATTCTGCAATGGGCCGCAAAGCACGGGCTTCACTCGTTGCAAAGCCCTCGCGGGCCTTGGATAGGGTCATTGCCGCGCTCAAAAGCTGCCGGAAAGCAGGATTGTTGTTCTCATCCGACCATATCCCGCAGAACGGGAGAGAACATCCGGTTAACGGCCGGTACACAACACCGGCAAATCGCGCTTCTACAACGGAGGCGCTCGCCAAGGTAATTCCGCGACCGCAAGCTACGAGCTGCATCAAGGTTTGACGAGACACGCTGTCACGCAGGGTGTCGGGGCGGTGGCCAGGTGCGGAGAGATTACGAAAAAGGAAGCTTTCTATATCCCTCCCCGGCGCAACTTCGGTTACTATGAACCGTCTATGGCGTATGTCATCGAAAGAGATCTCCGATTGACGTGCGAGCGGGTCACGTTGCGCTAGAACAACGTATACCTGCTCGGTCCAGCAACGAATGCAATTAAAGCCGCCACTTTCCTCCGGCTCAGAAATGAATGCAATATCAAGCTCATGCCTACGAATCGCCGGGATGAGTTCGATAGGGCCGCCCTCGACAAACTCGAGTCGAACCTCGCTGTGGTGCTCACCGAATCGGGAAATAAGCTCCGCAACGAAGCCGGTTGCGACAGAAGGAAAAAGCCCGATGCGGACGATGCCGTTACCGCCGCATCCGATCACGCCAACATCTCGGACGGCATATTCAATTTGCGTCAGCGCACATCGCGCCCGCTGGACGAAATTCTCTCCGGCCTGCGTGGGAAAAACGCCGGTGCGCCGCCGGATGAAAAGGCTGGAACCGAGCGCGTCTTCCAAATCCCTGATTTGCCGGCTGATCGTCGATTCCCGCACGCCGAGCTTGGTGGAAGCTCTTCTGAAGCTCCCTTCCTCGGCGGCCGTCACGACAAAGCGAAGATGCCGAACCTCGACGTTGGATTTCGGCATGGACACGATCGGTTCGTCGGCGACTTAGGATGAGGTCACCACGCCATAGTCAGAGTTCATTCTGATATCGCTCCTAATATCAGTTGATTATCAACCGCTTAGACCTCCAACGAAAGAACGAAGCTTAGGCGATCGCATGTAAATTCGGCGTAGGGTTTTATCTGCTGATGTAAAAATGCCGTAAGGCGCTGATCGACTCCTTGGAGCAACGCGGCCAACTCTCGCCTTTTCTGAGATCTTTATACCGTCCTTACGCGCTCGCGTAAAAACTCAGCACCACCCTGACATGCGACGCGCTACATCCGCCTCAGCATTTCAAGCTGAAAGTGGAGCCAGTACGCATGCCCGACACTCACTCATCACCTGAATCCAGATCGCCATCGCACGACCCGCGCGCGCCGAGTATCCCTCCGGTGAGGACCGCCTTGCGGGGTAATGCGGAACGTTGGAAGTCCTAGGGGTAATCCTAGGAGTAAGCCTATGACGATGCCGCGGTTGGAGGTGATCACATCGGTCGAGAGACGCCGTCGGTGGTCTCGGGACGAGAAGGAGCGCCTGGTCGCTGCATCGTTCGAGCCCAACGTGACGGCGTCTGAGGTGGCGCGCTCGGCGGGCATTCACGTCAGCCAGCTTTTCCGGTGGCGGAAGGACTTGTGCGATCGGGTCGATCCCAGTTCCACGCAACTGGTTCCGGTCGAGATCGCTCCCGCTACTTCCATGCCGGCCGCTGTTGAGGGGCCCATCTTGTCGGGGTCTCCCGGTCGCCGCCGCCGCAAGGGTGGCATTATCGAGATCGAGCTTGGCGGCGGGCGCCGCGTCCGGGTGGATCGTGACGTGGATGCCGATGCGCTGCGGCGTGTCCTGGAGGCGCTCGGTTCCCGATGATCCCGGTGCCGAGTGGCGTACGGGTGTGGCTGGCGACGGGCCACACCGACATGAGGAAGGGCTTTCCGGGCCTGGCGCTGGTGGTTCAGGAGACGCTCAAGCGTGATCCGCACGGCGGTCACCTGTTCGTCTTCCGCGGCCGCCGCGGTGATCTGATCAAGGTTCTGTGGCACGACGGCCAGGGCGCCTGCCTGTTCTCGAAGAAGCTCGAGCGCGGCCGTTTCATATGGCCGTCCCCGGTCGACGGCGCGGTCACGATCACCCCGGCGCAGCTCGGCTATCTGCTCGAAGGCATCGACTGGCGCATGCCGCGGAAGACCTGGCGTCCGACGGCGACAGGATAACTGCTTCTGGCCTTGCACATGGCGGTGGATGTGATTCCATCGTCGTGTGTCCGACATTGAATCGCTCCCCTTCGACCTCGGCGCCGCGCACGCGATGATCCTCGCGGAGCGTGCGGCGCGCATCGAGGCCGAGGCGGCTGCTGCCCGGGAACGGGCCACAAGCAGCAGCACGGATGTGCTGATCGCCCGACTGAGGCTGGAGATCGAGAAGCTCCGGCGCGAACTCTATGGCAGCCGCTCGGAACGCAAGGCCCGGCTGCTCGAGCAGATGGAGCTGCAGCTCGAGGACCTGGAGGCGGACGCAACCGAGGACGAGCTGGCAGCGGCGAAGGCACCCGTCCGGACTGGTGAGGTTCGCTCGTTCGAGCGCAGGCGGCCATCGCGGAAGCCGTTCCCCGGGCACCTGCCACGCGAGCGTATCGTCATCGCGACCCCGGAGAGCTGTCCGTGCTGCGGCTCGACCCGGCTATCGAAGCTGGGCGAGGACGTGACCGAGACGCTGGAGGTGATCCCGCGCCGGTGGAAGGTGATCCAGACGGTACGCGAGAGGTTCTCGTGCCGGCAGTGCGAGGCGGTCACCCAGCCGCCGGCGCCGTTCCATGTGACGCCGCGCGGCTTTGCCGGCCCGAACCTGCTCGCCATGGTGATGTTCGAGAAGTTCGGGCAGCACCAGCCGCTGAACCGGCAGAGCGAACGCTACGGCCGCGAAGGC